>CAKZLT010000476.1 GCA_937127195.1 uncultured Saprospiraceae bacterium | reverse complement strand
TTCTTGTGCTAATGATAAAAATGGCGTAATTCCGATACCGCCAGCTATCCATGTTTGCGCTTTTTCTTGAATGTATTTTGATGAAAAATGACCATAAGGGCCTTCAACCGAAACTTCATCGCCAACTTTGATTTTGGTGTGCATTTCATTAGTATAATCACCCAAACCTTTGACTGTGATTCTCAAATTTTTCTGGTCAGGATGACTACTAATTGTAAAAGGATGTTGTTCTTTTTTAGAAATCGTAGGAAACTTAAAAAAGGCAAATTGTCCAGCCAGATAATTTAAAGAACTTCCCATAGGTTTCATGAGTACTTCCGACATTCCATGACCTAAATTTTGAATATTCGTGATTTGATAAGTCAATTTTTTATTAAAAATACCAAACAAAAATGCCCGATAAATCCACGCTGCAATTCCGATGAATGCCATCCCGAATACATAAACCCTCGTAATAGGCAATTCTTGAATTAAACTCCTAACCATTAAGCCATGAACAACCCCCATAACATAAAACAAGCCCATCAATTTATGAACATTAAGCCATTTATGGTAAGGAATTTTGCGCTTAAAAATGGGCGCAGCAGAAATTAAAACACCCAATAGTATCAATACAAAAGCATAAAAACCCAATGGTTTTCCTGGTGTAAATGCCGTCAAATCACGCGGAACGACAATGAAATGAGCCAACAACAAAAAAACGGCAATCACGCCCGAACGACGATGTATCAAATACATTTTGTCTAAACCTCCAAAAATACGCTCGACCCATTTGGCTCGCGTTGCCATCAAAAAATTGAAGGCAAAAACGGTTACAACCCAAGAAGAAAATACTTCTCCTAAGATACGATGCATATTTTGCCAAGAAACATTGGTAAGTTCGCCAAAAAGTAGTGTATCAGAAGATACTTCAAGGAAAATTCCGTTGTAGAAATACAAATCAATTGCCCAAAAACCGAAGTGAATGGCAATGATGATAGGAAAATAAAGCTCTTGTTTTAAAAATTTCATAACCGCTAATAGTTTTGTAAAATATTATCACAAAATTACTTCGGTTGAATATTCTTTAATTGTATAAATCGGTCGTTTTGTTCTTTATATAGCTTAGAAGGCGTTTCGCCAGTGTGCTTTTTGACTTCTCGGATGAAATGTGCTTGGTCAAAATAATCCTTTTCTGGAAAGAATTTTCCTTGCCTAATTTGAATATAAGCATGATAGATTTTTTGAATATTCAAGTATCTTTTGAGTGAAAGACCAATGTATTTATTCAAATATCGATTGATTTGTCGGTTCGTCCAGAATATTTGCTCAGAGACTTCTTTAGCAGTTATTTCGCCATTTTTTTGATACAACAATGTAGATAATCGTTCTTTATTATCAGGAATTTTTTTGTTAGGTTGAATACTTAATAGAGCTTTTTCAAGCTGTTTAACAATTAATTCAAAGCTAGAAAAATCAAAGTGTTCAGCATTCAAATAAGTTAAAGGTAATGGCTCAAAAGTGTTCAAAAGAGGAACAATTGAGCGTTCGAGCAGAAATTCGGGCGCGAGTATTTTTAACCGACAACCATAAGTTTTAGAATTGGGTAACGTTGTAAATTCGTGGACTTCTGTCCAGATTCCAGTGATGAAATATTGAACTATTTTTTGCTTTTGAACAACTAATACGATTTTAAAAAAGCTATCAGGAGCAATCGACATCGTATTAGGTTCGTCAGAAGAATTGACGTGTTCCCAATAAGAATGTACCAGCGATTGTAATGCTTCTGATGGATTTAATTCTTGATAAGTCATACTTTTATTCATAATCTAAGATAGTAGTTTCTTTGACAATTTTTGCCAAGACTATTTGTGAAATGAATTTTTAAGCGAATAATACACGAATTTTAAGCGAATAAGGTGCTATTTGAAAACCTTATTCGTGCATTCGTGGCAAAGATTGTCAAAGAACCAGATAGTATTTCAAAAGTATTTTTTCAGAAAAACAAAATATTAAAATACTTAGAAACTATTGAGCAGTTCTCAAAAAGTAATAAAAATTGATAAATGATACAGTCAAGTTTTTTGTATAAAAAAAGAAGTCCTTTATTGACAGACACTAACGTCTTCGCATATACGCAGTAAGCTCCCATAGGACTTATTACCGTTATATGCATTGTTATTTGCTTTTTTCTTTTTCATCATTAAAGATTGTAGTATTAGGATAATTAGCACTATATGCTCTCATCTCCTTGGGGACATCTTTAAGTATATCTAAACTATCAAAAACTTGATTAATCAAATCGAAATTCTTATCAATTGAATACTTCTCAAAATTTACAGAATTTTTAGAAGTAGCTAAATCTAAAATCATGCAAGGAGTAGTACTTGAAAAATCTAAACTTTTCATTTGAATTTTTAAAACCTTAGAATTACTTTTTGTTTTAAAGTATATTTCTAAATTAGAAATGTCATAGACAATACTCCATTGAGTAAAATTAAGTTGTTTAACTTTATCAAGAATTTTAAAAGAATACTCAATTATATCAAGTGAATTGGCTTGTGAATACTGATTCACCAACTTTGCAGCTTGTTCAAATCTTTGTAAAGAGCTACCCGTGAATATGTTTTGATTGTTTTCTTCTTTTTTAGGATTATCTAAATGCTCCATTGATTTACTATAGGAGTTATTCGTTAATACTGAAACGTTAAGCGTTTTACCTTTTCTCACTTTCATTTCACCTTCAATAAATTCAATACAAGCTGAATCTCCATTCTTATCTGTTAGAAAAAAGTGCAATGCCGCACCTGAGTCATCTATTATTCTTACTGTTAAATCACTTTTGATAACATCATTAATATTTTCAGAGACATCTAATTGGTATTGAATCCATTGAAGTACTGAAATGCCATATCGACTATCTGACTTTGGATATTGAGTGGAATCAAACCATAATTGTTCAATCACTAAACCTGATTCATTTATTCCTCCATAAGGAAACTCTCTTCCTGCTTGATTAAAGGTTATACTTCCTACTTTTGAAGTCCATTTTAATTGCTTTTCAGATGGTGGCACCAATGCAGTTTTTGAAACATTTCGCTTATTCACTATTATGTGTCCATAATCAATCATAAAGTCAAAATTTCTTCCAAACACGATTTGATTATCATCTTTCAAAGCAAAAGTTGTACATCCAAATCCATTAGTTCTGTTTACTATTTCCTTTAATAAATTAATTTCTTTCATTTCTGAATGTTTTTTTCTAATTGCAACTAACACAACTAACACAACTAACACAACTAACACAAGTAACCAATCACCACTACTTCCTAAAAACACTTTTTGCCCAATCGCCTTCCAAAATATACAAAATTCCAACGTATCCAATCATCAAAATTGTATTCACGACATAAACCATAGCCCCCGCAGGAACTAACTCTCGCAAAGAAAGACTAACAATATAAAATGCTAAAGCGATACCAATCAACATAAAAATACGAATCATTGGATAAGGCACAGGATAGTATTTTTGACCAACCAAATAAGCGGCACTTGCCATAAATCCATAACAAGCTAAGGTTGCCCAAGCACTTGCTGTATAACTAAAATAAGGCACAAATAAGATATTTAAGCCAATAGTTATCAACGCACCAATGATAGCAATCAATGCACCGATATAGGTTTTGTCTTTCAATTTATACCAAATTGCAAAATTATAATAGAGTCCAAGACATAAGTTCGCCATCAAGAGAATCGGAACGACGTGCAAGCCTTCCCAGAAGTTTTCGCCGATGAACCATTTTACAATATCTATATATAATACAATCCCCAAAAATGCCAAACAACCCGCAATCGTGAATAATCGAGCGACTTGTGCGTAGATTTTCATGGAATCTTTCTCATTGGCATTCGAGAAAAAGAACGGTTCTGCTGCATAATTAAACGCTTGTGTAAAGAGTGACATCAGCATTGCGAGCTTATAAACAGCCCCATAAACACCAATTGCTTCCTTGCCTTCTGCGGCAGGAAGTAACCATTTTAAAGTCAATCTATCAAACAATTCATTGATAACGGAAGCTAAACCAACTACGATTAAAGGAGCAGCATACCAAAGTATTTTCTTTAAAAGTGCTGCGTCGAATTGATTTTTTATTTTTAAAAATAAAGGAGATAACAATATCAAAGTCGAAGTACTTGCGACTAGATTAGCAATAAAAATATAACCTACGCCCATATTTGGGTCATATATTTTTTCAAAAAAAGTATAACCCTTCGCTATCATATACGGACAAAGCAACAAAAAGAATAAGTTTAAACCAATGTATAAACCAATATTAATGAGCTTAATCGCTGCAAATCTCCACGGTCGATTTTCTAATCGAAGTCGTGCAAATGGAACAGCAGATAAGGCATCAAATGCCAAAATTAACGCAAACCAAGTGATGTATTCAGAATTACCCGCGTATTGTAGCCAAGTTGCAATCGGGCTTGCAAAGAAAATAAGTAAACCCACCAAAATAGGAGTAGTTGTCAATAAACTAATCGAAATTGTTGAGTAAGTTCGTTCTCTATCTTCTTTAGCTGTTCCGAATCTAAAGAATCCCGTTTCCATTCGATAGGTGAATAATACCATCAAAACACCTAGCCAAGCGTATAATTCGACGACTTCGCCATATTCCGACTTCGTGAATATATTCGTGAATAGCGGGACAAGTAGATAATTGAGTAATCGCCCAACTATTGAACTTAATCCGTAAATTGCCGTTTCGCTAACTAGTTTTTTTATTAATGACATATTTTTTCAAAGGAAAAGTGGAAGAATGATACAAAGCTAATTGTTCTTTTTATTAAATTGTAATTTGAAGATAAAAACACAAGTCGAAGACTTGTAAATATTGAATTGAAGACAGAATCTTCAACTAACGGTTTTTTATGAAAATAGCCATTCTCATCATAGCCGCAGGCGCATCTCGACGACTCGGGCAACCAAAGCAACTTGTTCCTTTTCGAGATACTTTTTTGCTCAATCATATCATTCAAGAATGCCAAAATAGCAAAGTCGGTACTATATATATAGTACTCGGTGCAAATGCCGAACGAATTGAACCGCGTCTTCCGAAGGATTTATCTATTTTTTATCATAAAAATTGGAAGCAAGGAATGGGAACTTCTATTGCTTTTGGGATGCAACATATTGATAAAAAGGATTATGAAGGTGTTATTATTGCTGTTGGTGACCAACCATTTTTTTCTTCTTTTTTATTAAAAAAAATAACTCAGAAGTACATCGAAACCAATAGTAAAATAATAATCTCTGAATATGAAGAAGGAATGGGAACACCTTCTTTTTTTGAAAAAACGTTATTTTCGGAATTATTACAACTGAAAGGCGATATTGGGGCAAAACCAATTATTAAAAAATATCGAACAGAAATACAAGGGATTTCATTTCCGAAAGGAAATATTGATATTGATACGCCAGAGGATTTGAAATTATTGGAGAACAGAGAAGCATTTGTAGCTAAATAAAAATGCCTGACGGCATAGGCAGGTCTCGCTTCTCGTAGCGTGAAACGTGGTCTCGTCTCCCGCTTCTAAAAAAGAAACTATGCAAAAAAAAGAATTTACGCACCTCAACCCTGAAGGAAACCCAACGATGGTCGATGTGTCCGAAAAAAAAATAACGACTCGAACTGCCATTGCTCAGAGTATTTTGGTGTTGGATAAAGCCATTATTGAACGATTAGAGGGCGACGAAATTCACACCAAGAAAGGACCTGTCTTTCAAACTGCTATTTTGGCGGGTATTATGGCAGCCAAAAAAACGAGCGATTTGATTCCGCTGTGTCATCCTTTGCCATTAAGCAAATGTCAAGTCGATATTCAGATAAATGAAGTCAAGGAAGTAGTGATTGAATGTTTGGTCAAGACGACTTCGCAGACAGGTGTAGAAATGGAAGCCCTCACAGGTGCATCAGTAGCAGCTTTGACTATTTATGATATGTGTAAAGGTTTTTCGCATTATATAATTATCAAGGAAACGAAGTTGATGAAAAAAACAGGAGGAAAGAGTGATTTTATGCGATAAGTAACGAGCAAATAAAGGTTCTTTGAGTTTTTTTTGTGGTTATTTCTTTCTGATGGCTAGTGATTCAATTAGTAATTTTTTTAAAAAAAAGCCAGCTTTTCTATTAACAATAATAGAAAAAACTGACTTTACACTGTTCTTGACTATTCAAGACGCAAGGGAGTAGGGTAAAAATATTATTTTGCCCTACATTCCATATTATTTCACAAAACGCTTAGTAATCACTGTTCCGTTTTCTTTTTGAATATGTAAAACATATTGACCTTCTGTTAAGTCACTAACATTCAATGTCAATTGTTGATTATCAATTCTCAATTGCTTAACTGGCTGACCTAATAGGTTGTAAATAGTTGCCAAACCTTCACCATTTTGAATATTTAATTCGTTTTTAACTGGATTAGGAAAAATCGTTAAAGGATTTTCTTCTGTTCTGTTTTCAATAACGACAACATTTGAATATTCAAATTGACCATCAAAGTCGATTTGCTTCAAACGATAGTAACTCACTCCTTTGAAATCATTATAATCTGTAAACTTATAAGTAGAAAGTCTTTCTGTACTTCCGTTTCCAGTTTTCCAGCCAATCGATTCAAATTTACCGTTATTACTATTCAAACGCTCAATTTCAAAACCTTCATTATTTAATTCATTCGCTGTTGTCCAAGTCAATTCTACTTGATTGTCCTTTTCCAATTTTGCATTGAAAGAAATCAATTCTACTGGCAATGTTGCCACAAAATCGGAAGAACTAGAAGATGGAGCAAACTGACTAAAGCTCGTTACATTGACTGTGATATGGTTATTTCCACTAGTATTATCAACCGAACTAGGCGTTAAATCTGTCCAGTCACCTGTGCCAAATTGATTAGAACCACGTTTGTGAACTTTGTGATTAGCCGTCAAGTTGTCATCTATTGAACCGTCATCGAATTTCATTTTCACATTACAATTCAAACCTGCATTTGTACCCAAGTTTCTAATCACCCAGTAAGTTTCTGGCTTATTGGCTAACTGACCACCAGAAACATTTTTAGCCCCTTCGGTTGTTAATTTAGTAATAATAATATCGCCATTTGGTAAAGCCTCACCGCCAGTAGTAATAAATTCTAATTCTACACCTACGGTTGAGAAGTCATAAGTTCCTGCTGCGTTAACTGTTTGAGTTTCAGAAATACCATTTCCAACTGCTACTTCTGATGCGCTGTAAGCACAGCCAATTGAAGTTCCATGATTACCTAATACGTCTTTTACACCATCGGCTGTACCTGCTGCTGCATCATTATCAAATTGATAATAAGCCACTAAGTTTTCTAACGAAGCTATATCAGCCGCCGAAAAACTTAAATTCATACTAGCTTTGATTTCTGCTTCTGTTCTTACATCTTTCCAAATACGAACTTCGTCCATTTTACCATTAAAAAAATCGGTTGGCGTATTGTTATCCCATTCTTGCCCTAAACTCCAACGTCTTGTACTTGTGAAAGTACTCAATGACGCTGTTTTGGATTCTGCTAAAACACCATTGATATAAACATTAAAATGAGTGTTGTCATGAGAAAGTGCAATATGATTCCAAGCATTTAACACAGGATTCGCATTATCATTATAAGATTTAGTACTACTTCCGTCGTGTACTTCTATTGTACCATTATTTATAGTGAGAATAAAATTACCTCCATTTTTACCATCATTATTATCATTGATAGCTGCAATTCTACCTTTTCCAGATTGACTAGCATCAAAATAAACCCATGCTTCAAAAGTAAAATCATCTAAGCCATCCATTTTGGCAGCTACATTATCAATATTTACATAATCATCTACACCATCAAAGCTCATCATATTACCACGCTTGTCGGATGAGTCCTCTGCTAATACGTTAGCTTTTAAATCAAAATTAAATAATGTTTTCTCACAATCATCACTGGTAATTTCTACTGTTGCGGTGTTTTCACCATATACACTTGGAGCAAATTGAACGAGCATTGAAGTGCTAGAATTTGCAGCTACAATGCTAGCTGGTGAAGTCACTACTGAAAAATTAGCCGCATTTGTGCCTGATATATTTACATTAGAAATATTTAATGGTGTTGTCAAGCTATTATTTTTAATGATGAATGTTCTCGCAACGGTACTTCCACTAGCGACCATTGTTCCATAATCAGTATTGTCAGTTGTTGAAGGTGTATTATCTCCATCTAATATACTTACATTAAATCCTTTCACTTCAATGTCTGGCTGTGGATTTGCATCACAGTAAGGCACAAACTCAAAAGTCAAATCAGAAGCTTCGCCTGTTAAATGTACATTATTATAGTTTGCAAATAAAACATAATAAGTGCCTGCTGCTATTGTACTTCCTGTTGCTCTCCAATAAGCTGGTATGCCCCACCAATTGTATTTCCTTCCTATCATTGTTGAATCAACAGTATAAGTACAACCATTCCCCCCTTCACCATCAATATTCGTCAAATCTGACCAAGTAGTAGGATTAGCTGTAGCCGTGTAAGTTTGTATAAATGTAGATTGAGTTATCTTTTTGCTATTCTTAATATGTAATGAACCTTCTTGTGGTACGATTACTTTATAAACTATCACTGGAAGCAGAATGTCATCACAATGAGAAGGACTGCCCATGATGCCTGAAGGAAGACCAGATGTACTGTTTTTAC
>CAKZLT010000475.1 GCA_937127195.1 uncultured Saprospiraceae bacterium | reverse complement strand
TTCCATTGCGATAACTGCTTCTGCACTCATATCTGCGGCGCGTGCGCCAACCATGTGAACGCCGAGTACTTCGTCTGTTTCCTTATCAGCCAACACCTTGACCATTCCTTCGATATCGGTACTTGCTCTTGCACGACCTAAGGCGCGCATCGGAAATTTACCCGATTTGTAAGCTCTTCCAGACTCTTTTAATTCTTGTTCTGTATAACCAACAGCAGCCACCTCTGGCCAAGTATAAACTACTCCAGGGATTAATTTATAGTTGACATGTGGCTTTTGTCCCATGATAACTTCTGCTACAAAAACGCCTTCTTCTTCGGCTTTGTGTGCCAACATTGCGCCTTTGATTACATCACCAATAGCATAGATGTTAGGAACATTTGTTTGTAAATGTTCGTTTACTTCGATGCGACCACGCTTGTCCAAAGGTACTCCAACATTCTCTAAACCTAACTTATCGGTATAAGGTCTTCTTCCCACAGCTATCAAACAATAATCTGCTTCGATAGTTATTTCGGTATCTTTTTGACGATGTTTTGCTTTAAGTGTTGTCGTTTTTCCATCAGAGGTTACTTCCGTTACACCATATTTCAGATGAAACTTCACACCTAATTTTTTCATCGCTCTCATCAATTCTTTGCTACAATCCGCATCCATTCCAGCAATGATTCGGTCAGCAAACTCGACTACCTCGACTTTAGTACCTAATCGAGCATAGACAGAACCTAGTTCCAAACCGATTACACCACCACCAATAATCGTCATTCGCTTAGGAACTTCTGTGATTTCTAGTGCTTCGGTTGATGTAATAATACGGTCGCCGTCGTAGTTGAATGTGTCAAAAACGGTTGCTTCCGAACCTGTTGCAATAATGATTTTGTCAGAACTGATGCTTTCGCTAGTACCATCTTCTTTGGTAACTTTGATGGTATTAGCATCCACGAACGAACCAAAACCATGATGAACGTCAATTTTGTTTTTGTTCATCAAAAAATCAATTCCTTTGACTGTTTGTGAGACTACTTCCGCCTTTCTCTTAATCATTTGAGGCATATTCACTTTGACACTTTTGATGTCGATACCATGCTCTGTAAACTTCTTAACGGCATTATGATAATGCTCCGAAGAGTCCAAAAGTGCCTTAGAAGGAATACAACCCACATTTAGACAAGTTCCTCCTAGCGTATTTTGTTTTTCTACAATGGCAGTTTTTAAACCCAATTGAGCGCAACGAATAGCTGCAACATATCCACCAGGCCCAGAACCAATTACGGTTACATCATACTTCATAATATATTTATATTTTGGGTTCTTTGAAAAGTCCCGTAAAAATTCAATTTAGGGAGTAGGCAAAAAATAACCTACCAGTCGAACTTATTGTTTTTCATTTATACTGCGTTAAAAATACTCGCCTT
>CAKZLT010000474.1 GCA_937127195.1 uncultured Saprospiraceae bacterium | reverse complement strand
AATCCATCGGGACAAGCCCCAATGCTGTAATATTTCACCCCTTTGGGGCTTTTTTACCTTAACTATACGGCTATGCCCGCAACCCGCAACTGGAACCCCACAACCTTAAATTTTACAAATTTGCCAAAGGCTCAAACGGGTCTTTTATACCAAAATCACTCAATGTGCCAGTTTTTACATCAGTCATTGGTAATTCAAGTAAACCATCATGAAACGTTGCGATTTTCGCGCCCGTTTCGGTTGTTTTCCACTTATCCCAAGTAAACTCAACTCCGCCAATAGGAATAATTTTGACCCAAAGTTTCCAGCTTTTGGGCAAACCATTTTCATCCACTCGCCACAAATAAGAATCTCCAGGAGTAACACCACCAGACGAGTAAGTGACCAGTAAAGCGTTTTCACCTTCGTAATTTACCAATCTGCGTTCTGTTCCTTTATCAAATAATTTGGCTGGCGCATTTAACCAAAATGAATCATTCATCCAAAAATACAATCCTCGTTTCAATAACTTATCTCGCTTTTTGATACTTTTTATTTCTTTGCCATCTTCCCAAACTCGACCATCTACCGAGTCTATTCGAATCAAGGCTTCATTGTTCTTCCAATTCACTTTCACCCAATGGCGTTTTTTATCCCAAAGAAAAGTATGAGCATCTTTAAAAGTCCATTGAACGGCCTCTGTTGTATCCCATGCTTCAATATTAACAGCAGCTTGTATTTTTGTAGCCAAAGCTTCTGCCTTCACTCCTGTTTCGCCTTTCGGCATTTTTTCATTAAAAATAAAATAAACAATCAACGCACCGCAAACAATGACTCCTAAGCCAATCCCGATACGACGTAACCATTTAAAATTTCTCTTTTTCATCTTTTAATTATATTGTAAAATGTCCATTTTGACCTATCTTGAAATCTTCATAAAACTCCTCTGTTCTACATTCCGCTATTCACTCCTACGGTGCTAATCGTTCGATTTTCCAATTATTATCCGCGGTTACCTTATATACTATACGGTCATGCAAACGGCTACTTCTTCCTTGCCAAAACTCTATTTTGGTAGGAATAACGCGATAACCACCCCAAAAATCAGGCAGAGGTAATTCTTTTTTTCCTTCATATTTTTTATTCAAACGCTTTACATTCTCCTCCAGAATTGTTCTATTTTTAATAACTTGACTCTGTGGCGAAGCATACGCACCGATTTGACTTCCTCTTGGGCGACTCTGAAAATAAGCCAATGTTTCTTCCGAACTCACTTTTTCAATTCGCCCTTCGATTCTTACTTGTCGTTGTAATTCTAACCACAAAAAGACCAATGCAGCTTGAGGATTTTCGGTTATTTCTTGTGCTTTTGTACTATGATAATTCGTATAAAAAACAAATCCTCGTTCATCAAAAGCTTTCAACAACACAATGCGCGCACTAGGCTGCCCTGATGTAGAAGCAGTAGCTAAAGTCATTGCATTGGGTTCTAATACATCCGAGTTCATTGCTTCTTGAAACCATTTTTCAAATTGTAAAAAAGGATTTTCAGCTACATCTTTCTCATTCAAAGCAGCCGCAGAATAATCTTGCCTCAAATTTGCAATCATTGAATTATCCATTTCCATAGTTCTATTATTTATATTCTCTTTGAATTTATTTTTACTTCTAACCCTTGCCTCGCAATAAAGTTTAGATAAAAAAATCTCCTGTGTAAAAATCTAACTGATTTCTTATCTTAGCGAGAATCCATTAATGACTAAGATAAGTATAATGGCAAGAATAAAATTAGTTTTATTAGCTGATG
>CAKZLT010000473.1 GCA_937127195.1 uncultured Saprospiraceae bacterium | reverse complement strand
TAGACAACAAACAAAGTATTTACAATCAACTGAAAGGCTAATTGTCGAAAAGTATTTTGACGCATTAGAGGTTGTTATTGCCTCTTGCTATCATTGGCAAAAGAAAACCAATCGGTATTATCATTCTGAAAATGTATTTGAAGATATGAAAGCGGTTGCTGCTTAGTAGGCTTTAGCCACGAATGCACGAATAAAAAGGTATTCGTGTATTCGTGGCTAATTAAAAAAGGCTAATTGTCCGACCAAATCGGAATAGTTAAAATCACTTTTGTTCCTGAGGCTACTTCATTTTCATACAAATCAACGATTTCAAAACCAATTTTCTCGGAATGCGTTTGGTTCAAAATACTCAACCGTCGCTGTGTCGCCGAAGTCGCAAAAGAAACAGGTTGCAAACCTCTTCGCTTCTTTATTTCCGCAGAATGCGCTCGCCCAACGCCATTATCTGTAATTGTACAAATGACAATATCCGTGATTTCGAAGTCAATAGACAATTGTTGCTGTCCATCTGTTTTGTGTAACAAACCATGCTTGATCGCATTCTCAACAAACGGTTGAATAATCATCGAAGGTATTTGTAATGCAGCTAAATCTTGCCCTTTCGGTAAATTTAATTGATACTCAAATTCATCACCAAAGCGGAGTTTTTCCAAATCTAAATATAGTTGCAAAATCTCCATTTCTCGCATCATCGAAACAGACATATCACTCGAAACTTCCAATATTTGACGCATCAATAAACTAAATTTAGACAAATAACGGCTTGCATTACGAACGTCTTTCTGTAAAATCAAATCCTGTATAGAATTGAGGGCATTATACAAAAAATGCGGATTCATTTGTGCT
Organism: uncultured Saprospiraceae bacterium; assembly: GCA_937127195.1. GTDB lineage: Bacteria > Bacteroidota > Bacteroidia > Chitinophagales > Saprospiraceae > CAKZLL01. The sequence continues at coordinate 2,492 of CAKZLT010000473.1, read as the reverse complement.
TTAATGGCGGTGAGTTGAGAGCTTTTGAGTTCACTTTCAACATTTGCTTGACGCTGAATATTACGAATGCGACGCTGAACCAACCAATAAATAAGTCCAGCAATAAATAGAAGTGTCAATAAAATAAACCACCAACGCTTCCAAATAGGTGCAAGAATAATAAAATCAACCGAAGCTATTTTACTTTTTATTCCATCTTCATTCACACTTCTAACCTCAAATCGAAACCTTCCTGAGGGCAGTGTATTATAATCAACTTCTGAGGTTCTAGCATCTGTTCTTTTCCAAGTATCATCCAAGCCAATCAGTCTATGTTCGTAATAAAATTCGCCTCGACTACGCATCAAAGCTGTTTTGAATGCAATTGTTAAATTATTTTTATCATAGGATAAGTAATTCTTCTTTTTATAAGAAAATGCTTCATTATTGATTTTGATGCGTGTGATAGCAATATTTGGAATAGCATTGTTTTGAGTGTTCATGGATAGTGGAAATCGTACCAAACCTTGTGGCGTTCCAACATAAAGCACGCCATCAATGACTTCCATGGCATTAATTTCTTTTTGTCGTAGTCCATCCGATGCATCAAAAACAGTACTTTCTTTTGTATTCAAATTCATATTAACGATGCCAACATTAGTCGCAATGAGTAGTTTGTTTTGGTAACGATAGAGTTTTCGGAGCGTTGTTCCTGGAAATGATTTACCATGTTGAATATGTTGAATACATTTATCGTTTACAAACAAAAAAAGTCCATTTGTAGTTGTACTTATCCAAAGAGTATCACTTTGCCAAGCAAAATCAGACGGGTAAACTTTTTTGTTTTCATAAAAAATCTCTGTTGATTTACCATCTTTATATTCATAAAAACCATTAATAGTGCTATAATAAACTACATCTAGATTAGGATGTTTTGTAACTGCTCGACCTGCTTTATACTGAATAGTTTCAATCGATGAACTATTAGTAAACTTTCCTACAGTGTTGGAGGCAACATAAAAAAGAGTGTCTTGCATCACAACCATTTGCCTAACATTACTAAGTCTACGAACTATATCTTCCTGTTTATTCTTATTAATAGATACTAGAGCAGGACGAGAAACTAGCCATTTGTTTTTATAATAACCAAAAGTTTTGATTGAACCATATTCGTCAATCTTTCTTCTTGGCTGGATTTCAAAAGTGTTTTGAGTAGGATTGAAATAAAATAAATTACCTGAATAAGTGCCAATAATCAATTTATTATTGTGTACTGTGAGTGCCGTGATATTACTCTCTGGAAAAAAGCCATCTGGAAAAGTTTCTAACTCAAGTGATGGAATAACATAAATCCCATTTTGCAACGAAGTCAGCCAAATGTTGCCTTCTCTATCTTCTAAAATATCAGCAATTTTTTCGTCAGGTAAAAAGCTTTTAATAATTTCAAATCGCTTATTTGTAAGTTTTACACCATCAGAAGTAGCCAATGCATAATAACTACCGAGTTTAATTATTTTATAGATAAAATGTCCTGATAACTCACCAGAAATAGTATTAATCAACTCTAACGAATCACTATTTACCCGAACAAATTGGTAATCTGGGCGACCTCTTTCATAAAAAAAACAAATCAAACCACCATCAATTTCATAAAAACCACGTGCATCACTCGAATAAAAAGCACTATTGTCTATCTTTCTTTGTTTTTTTGTTATTGTGTTCAGTCCTTCCAGATAGTCACTTGTAATATAGATTTCGTTTTGATAAAAACCTAAAGCTACATTTTGTGAATAAGCTAATTTACTATTTGTATATAGTTCTTGATTAGAAGTAACATCAAAACATTGTATCATAGTATCTGTAGCTACCCAAATATGATTGTTTTTTCTATCCAATTCAAACAATGGAAAAGAACGAGAGTCGCTCGAAAAGTCTTTAAATAAATGAAGCGAATCGTCTAGGGCATAAAAAATTTGCCCCGAAAAATTTTGACACCAAACCCGTTGATTTTTATCTATTTTGACGCTTGAAATACTTCTTCCACTTTGCAAATTGTGCCGATAAGATCTAAATTCTATGCCATCATATCGAAACAGTCCAGCATCGCAACCAATCCAAATAAAGCCAAAACTATCTTGTTCTACTTCATAAACCTCATCAGAAGGCAAGCCCACATCGCTATCCACTTTATAAAAAAATGGTTGCTGTGCAGAGAGGCTAGCAAAACAGAATATCAAAAATAAAACAAGATTAAATTTCATTAAAAACGATTTTATTCAAAATGGTCTAAAACATCTTCCAATTCTTTAAGTATGTGAGTAGAAGTAAGGACATAAGGGAGTAGGCAATGTTTTTTGTTCTATCAATTGGTAAAATATCACTTCGCCCAAAGTTTTAGCGTCAGACAACTAATAGTTATCCGACGCTTAAAAAAAGATATTTTCTGCTTGTAACATTTTGCAGTGACGCACCTAAAGGCGCTTTATTCGACATTTATAGCCAATTTCTACAAA
>CAKZLT010000472.1 GCA_937127195.1 uncultured Saprospiraceae bacterium | reverse complement strand
TCCGTCAACCGTCAGCGAAGCGTCCGTCAACCGTCAGCGAAGCGTCCGTCAACCGTCAGCGAAGCGTCCGTCAACCGCCCAAGTCTTCCATTGCCTTATTAATCACAATTCCGAAAGTCACTGCTACATTCAAACAAGGCGTATTTCCGAGTGCTGGAATGTAAACGCTTTTTTTTATTAAAGGTAAAACGCCTTGTTCAATGCCTTCTTTTTCGCTTCCTAAAATAATTAAATCCTGCTCCTCAAACTCAAAATCAGACAAATGCTGTGCCTTCGGGTCAAGCAAAGTCGCCACCGTTCTACCTTTGTATTCTTTCAAAAAGAGTTCAATATCATCAATCTTGACCACTTCGATAAACTCAATCGCGCCAGCCGTCCAGACTCTTGCGAGATGATTCATATCCGCACGCGAAGTCTTGTTATTTGGCGGATCTAGCAAGCCATTTTTATCATAAATATAAATCGTACCTAACCCATAAAACTCTGCCGTTCTAATCATAGACGACATATTCGGGCGATATTGAGGCGCGTACAAAAGCGCGTTGACTCTATTTTTTTGTTTAATTATTTCCATTTTGAGCAGGTTGTTGTCCTTGTTGTGCCTGTTTTGCACGCTGTTGTTGTTGAATCATATTATTAAAAAATTGAATACCACGGTCAGGAATCGCGCACGTTCCTACATTTTGGTTATTCTCTTTAAATATTAAATAAGTGCAGCCTTGTTGAAAAAAGACTTCGGCTTCTGCCAAAATCTCACCGCCACCTTGAAAAGTCATATATCCAAATCCTTCTTTACAAGTCGTATTTGGAGGTAAGGTACTAGAAAGCACACTTGCCACAATACCTTTTGCGTTATTTGGTTCGTTGATATTGATAGAAAAATCTAGATTGTAAAAAATCAAATCGACATAATCACATTTGGCTATCAAGTCTTTAGCTTTTTCAATTGGATACAATGGCAAAGGTGTATCAACATTCGTAGTCAAAACAGGTGTTGCTACTTCTTGTGCTGTATTAGTTGTTTCTTCTGATGCGTTTTGGCAACTTACCAAGATTAAAACAAAGAATAAAAGTCCAAAAATAGATTGGTTATTCATGGTAAAACGTTTTATAGTTGATGATTATTCAATTCTGTTTTTAACAACTGATATTACGCAAGACTAAAACAAGTACATGAGCAAAAGTAATGACGTAATTAATCGCTCTTTCTATTAATCTACAACCTCTAAATTTTGCGTAACAATTAATAAATAATTTTGGCTTCGCTAACCGTTTAAAACAAATTTCCGTAATAATTACAAGAATAGCTATTACTTGACCGTTTTTATTAACAATATTTGAGAAATTTGAAGTTATATTTTTATATTAAAAAATAAACATCATCGTTTTTTAAGGCTTTCAAAAAGCATTTTTATAAAAAAAAAGATAATGAAAAAATTAGGAATAGTGGTTATCATGGCAATTTTTGCGATGAATGTACAGGCTCAGGGCAATGCTATGAAGCAGTTGATTAAAGTCTGTGAAGCTTGTAATGATGGTACAGCAGCACCCGAAAAAGGTTGCCGAGCAATTGCAGAAGTCTGCTATGACTTTGAGGCTAGTTCTGATATTGTAACTACAATTGAAGATAAAAAAATCAAAAGAATTGCTTTTGCTTACGAAAGTAACGAAGTACTGATCGGTGTAAATGCAAAAGTAGAATTGGTAGATAAAAAAGGTAATATTTTGCATACTGCCACGGATGGCGTTATGGTCTTTTTGAATAAAGAAGGTAACGTAAGAGCTACCGTAGGAACTTCTGTCGGCGATGCCAGATTGCGTCAATTGGCTAATCAAGAATTGGTTTTCTTTACTTTTCCGATGTCTGTTCAATTCAAAAAAAGAGATAAAGTAAAGGCAAAAGTCACTATTTCAAGGTTGAATATGCAAACTCGTGAAATGGAAGTTTTGACTACTTTTGAAGAAAAAGTTAAATAATTAAAAATTAGTAATTAACAATTAATAATTACCTTGATTGTCCCTTTTATAAAAAAAACAATCACCTCGTAAAAGGAAATTATTAATTGTTAATTATAAATTGTTAATTAAAAAATATCATCTCTCACCAAGGGCATACTCATACAATGTGAGCCACCTCGCGCCCTTGATAATTCGCCAGAAGGCAATAGCAAAATTATTTTTTTGCCGACAAAATCATCGCCCGAAAGGTTGTTTTCAATCGCGTGCTGAATAAATGCTTGAGCATGAAGTACTTCGTAACCTGACTTTTTGAAAGCCGTTGAAGTAATTGTATTTCTATCATAACCAATGGCAATTCCTGGCATAAGTGCCAACAAATTACATCCATCTGTCCATTGTTCTCTTCTATCATGCGGAAACTCTCCATTTCCGCAAGGAATAAAATTAACGGTTTCATTAGCCTCATAAATTTCATCTTCAATCACTTGACAGATAGATTTATGAACAGGTTCAATAGATTTTTTCTTATAATTATGCTTTGTAAATACTTTAATTGTTGGTGCTTTGTCGCCAATGAATGGCTTATAAATCACCCAATCGTGCGTATTAACTTGCGTCATAATAGTATCTAGATGCATCGAAGAACGGTTTTTGGGTATTTGAGTCGCTATTATTTTTTCGATGCCAATATTCATATCAAAGACCTGCTGAGCAATTTTTTTGATGGTATATTCATTGGTGCGTTCACTCATTCCAATCAGCAAATATTTTTCGTTGACCATCATTACATCGCCACCTTCGACGGCTACTTTTGGGGCTTCTGAATGATTTTTACCGCCATGAGCCTCCTGAACATGGAATAAATCTCTATCCAAATTCACTTCATCATCTGCCAATTCAATCACATTTTCATTAAAAGTAGCTTCTCCACGAAATGACGTATGGTATTTAAAAATATATTTCACCAATAAAGATTCTCGTTGTCGGGCGCGTTTTGCGGCATTACTAATCAAGATGTGTTTGTTGGCTACAACACCAATATCTCTCGTAAAAATCAAGTTCGGAACAGGTGCAAAAAGCGTTCTGTATTTTCGGCTGTTATCCGTTCTGTCTTTGATAATTTCATCGCCAGAAATCAGGGTTTTGGTTAACTCATGGGCATTCATTTCTAGTAACTCAACCCGCTTACGATCAGAAATACCTTCTAATGTACAAACGGCAGTAACAATTGTATTTTTGAGTTGCTTATTGTTTTTTAATAAATCTCTCAACAAAACCATTACATCCAGCACTTTATCTGAATTATGATAGCCATCATCGCCTTCAATACTATTCGGATTAAAGAAGTTATACATTCGATTTTTCTTCTCTGCATCTTCTACCAAAATATGAAAAGGTACATTTAAAAAATCCCTGATAACACTTTTATCACCTTTTGCCCAATCTTCATCGACTTTCTTTTTATCCAAAAAAACCAACAAAAGCAAGACATAATGATAGTACTCCCAGCGCATTTTATCACGATAGACAATATCATCATAAAGCCATTCTTCGGCTTTTTCTGGTATAATACGCCCAACTACGCCATCAGGTCGATGAATCAATAACTTGCGTAATCGCCCTACTTCTGAAGATACTTTGATACTTTTTTTCATAATTAAAATATTTTTAGTAACTGGTTTCTAGTGGTTCAATTCACAAATAATTGAGCCACTATTTTTCTGGTTTTAATACAATTCTAATATAACTATTGGCATCAAAACATTGATTTGCCATTGCTTTTATATCATTTCCATCAAGGTACTCTACCAATTCTTTTACATAATCTAATGTTTCTGAAAGCGGTGTTTCATGCCTGTAAGCATTTTTAATTTGGCGTAACCAAAAGTAATTTTGCTGGCTATTTTGTTCAAAATCACGGCGTTGTGTCTCTTGTACTTTTAGAATATTCGCATTACTTCCGCCCTTTGTTTGTAACTGTTTGACTGCTTTCCAAACAAGTTCGGTCAATTCTTCGGCATTATTTGGATCGCAAGTAAAAGAAACCGTAATTGAGTAAGTCGTGTCTGGTTCACGACTCAAACTAGGCGAAACGCTCACACCATAAACGCCGCCTTTATCTTCACGTAACGATTCTCGTAACATGATACGCAACACTTTAATCATTGAATTAAAAGAATATGCATTCAAAGCTGTATATTCAAAACCTCCATGAAAAACCAATGCTACATTACTCTTCGGCTCTTCGCCTTTTCGGATAGTTTTTTCTATTTTTCCAGTAGCTTTTTTGACGTTTCTATCTTGCCAATTCGCTTTTTCTTCTCTTTTTATATCCCGCGGAATACTTCCTATATATCTCTCTATTAATGGTTTAATTGTTTCTATTTCAAAAGAACCAACCAAAACATAAGTAAAATCATTATTGATTTTGAAGCGTTCTTTAAAAATAGAATAAGCCTTTTTAATATCTACTTTGGCATAATCATCGGCTGTATTGATTGCTTTTCTAGGATGATTTTGATATAATGTATTGTTTAATTCTTTATAAAAATGATAACTTGGACTAGCCGCTTGATTTTTGGTTTGAGCGATTTGTTTAGACAATAAAGACTGAGCCGCCTCTTCATCTAATCGAGGAGAAGTATGATATAAATAAATCAACTGAAATAATATTTCAAGGTCTTTATTAGAAGCATAGCCCGAAAAACCTTCCTCCAATTCTCCAATATATGGATAAACGGCAACCGTTTTGCTGGATAAAAATTTTTCTATTTGAATGGCATTAAATTCACTTACACCCGATTGAGTCACTACATTATCAGACAAAACAGCATTCAACAAGTCTTCATTTTCATTCAAAGAAGTTCCTCCTTTTCGGAATGCCGAAAGTAAAATTTCATCATTTTTAAAATCCGTTGGTTTAAGAATAACTTTAATTCCATTCGAAAAACTCAATTCTGTTACACCAACTTTTTTATGTTCCTTTGTTCCATAAAACTTATTTCTTGTTTTAGGCTGTCTCATCAATTCGCCTATTGGCTCTTCTTCTTGATATGGTTCAACTTTTTGTTGATTCGCTTCTTTCATCCAACTCAAAATTTCTTTTTCGGTTGGAACATCAATTCCTGCTTTTTTGGGCATAGTCACGACCACAGCGCGATTTTTATCCGTTAGCCATTTTGAACCAATATTATTAACATCTTCAATATTAATAGTTGGTAAATATTGCTCTGCAATCATTATCATATATTCAATTCCCATCATTGGCTGACCTTCTAGGAAATGATAAATATAATTCATTACATATCTATTGGATGGCGTTTTATCTCTTTCATTATAAGCATTTTTGAGTGTATTCAAAAACGTTGCCTTCTCTCTTTCAAGTTCTGTTTCTGTAAAACCATGCTGCTTGATGCGTTCATTTTCGCCGATTAAAGCTTTCAAACCCATTTTTATACCATTATCTGGCACTAAAACATAAGAAAAATAAGCATCCTTGGTGCGCACTAAGCTACTATAATCAGAATAGGCATATATATAAGGTGACTTTGCTTCGCGCGACAATTCATCCAAACGCTGGTTAAGCATACCATTATACAACTCTGCCAAAAGTTGTCTCCTATAATCTTCAACGGTTCTTATTGGTTGATGTTTTTTCTTATACATAATCTGAACGCTAGTACTAGTTGCTTCTTTGTCAGCAACGATTGCAACAAGCGTTTCTTGATGGTCAGGCACTTCATAAAAAGTACGATTGGCTGGAGTAGAAGGTTTTTCTATGGTAGAAAATTGACTTACAATTTTGCGTTCCATTTTATCTATATCAAAATCTCCGACAATAGATAATGCCATCAAATCAGGGCGATACCATTTCTGATAATAATCCTTAATTGTTTGATAAGAGGCCGTTTTAATAATATCTGGTTTTCCTATCGGCAAACGTTCTGCGTAACGTGAACCATTAAAAACCACAGGAAACCACTGATTACGCATTCGTTCAGATGAACCTAAGCCCGTTCTCCATTCTGACAAAACAACGCCTCGTTCTTTATCAACTTCCGATGGGTCAAATGTAATATCTGATGCCCAATCGCGCATAATCAACAAACCTTTATCCAGAATTTTTTGGTCATCCGTCGGAATTTGAAGCATATAAACCGTTTCATCAAAACTTGTATAAGCGTTCAAATCGGGACCAAATTTAGTTCCTATTGATTCTAAATAATTGACCAATTCATTTTTTTTGAAATGCTTCGTTCCGTTGAATGCCATGTGTTCAACGAAATGAGCCAAACCTCTTTGTTCATCCGTTTCTTGCATAGAACCAACATTGACCGCAAGGCGAAGTTCTACGCGGTTTTCGGGTTGGCTATTTTTACGAATAAAATACTTCAAACCATTAGGCAAGTGACCTGTTTTTACATTTGGGTCTTGAGGTAAGCCCTCATTTTTATCAAAAACTCTTTTTTCTAATACCAACGCAGGAACAACGGTATCCATTTCTTCGGATACTGTTTCTTTTGTTTTTGTTGTCAAATCATTTCCAACTTTAGGCGAACAACCTAAAAAAAGGATAAACAAAGTAATATATGTTATATACTGAATTTTCATTTTATTAATAATTAAGGGAGTAGGCAATAAATAACCTACCACAAAGAACGACATTGTTTTTTATTTAGACAAGGCAAAAAACGCAGTCCTAGCATCGCTAAGGCGAGTATTTTTAACGCGGTATAAATGAAAAGGAATGACGTTCGACTGGTAGGTTATTTTTTGCCTACTCCCTAATCACCCGAATTTTTAGTTAGACCCATTTGTCCATTACAAATTAAGGAATGAAAATCAAGTTTGAATTATGAATATTGTATCAAAAGATATAGCAAAAGCGGTCGAAATATTGAGCAACGAAAACCTCGTTTCGATTCCGACAGAGACCGTTTATGGCTTAGCAGGGAATATTTATAGTGAAAAAGCGATTAAAAAAATCTTTGCGATGAAGGAAAGACCTTTTTTTAATCCGTTGATTGTTCACATTCATTCGCCAGCGCAATTGACTAACATTGTTAGCTATATTCCAGCAAAAGCTCAATTATTGGCAGATACATTCTGGCCAGGTTCTTTGACATTAGTATTAAAGAAAAAATCAATTATCCCTGATTTGGTCACAGCAGGAAAAGATACCGTTGCGGTCAGAATCCCTAATCATCCAGTGACTTTAGAACTACTCAGACAGACGGGATTTCCTCTAGCTGCTCCGAGTGCTAATCCTTTTGGCTGTATTAGCCCGACTCAATCATTGCACGTTAGTAATTATTTTGAAGGAAAATTATCAATGGTTCTCGAAGGAGGAAGTTGTCAAAATGGTATAGAGTCAACGATTATTGGGTTTGAAAATGACGAACCTGTTTTGTATCGATTGGGTTCTATTTCATTGGAAGAAATTGAAAAAGTTATTGGTAAAGTTAGTGTTAAAAACAAAAAAGAAAAGTCTCCAAACGCGCCTGGGATGCTTTCAAGACACTATGCACCTCAAACGACAACTTACTTAGTTGATGATGCAGCGACTTTTATAAAAGATTTTCCTAACCAGAAAATTGGCGTATTAATTTTTAATAAAAAAATCGACGCACCAAACATCGTTGTAATGGAAACGCTCTCGCTTCAAGACAATTTGAAAGAAGCAACTTCCAAACTTTACGCAACGCTACATCATTTGGATACTTTTGAGCTGGATATGATTGTGGCAGAGCGATTTCCAGATGTTGGACTTGGAAAGTCTATTAATGATAGATTGAATCGGGCTACTAAGAAGTAGTTGACTAATGTTTTTTTAATGGTGTAAGTAAATCTGGACATATTTAGTCTAGTTACTAGAATCCAGTAACTAGAAACCTAATCAGTTTAAGTAGATTGTATTTTGAATGACCACATAAACTCATAAAGAGGGATCTTAATAGAGGAACACTTAATTTTAGTTTTAATTTTTTTACAAAAAAAACTTAACCAATGATAAAATCAATTTTAAGCACAATTCTAACCATTTTTCTTATTCAAGGAATATCTTTAGGGCAAATCACCGACCCAAAAGCAACAGAAGTACACTTTCCACAGCCTGAAAAAGTAACACCAGGAGCAGGAACAAGTGCGCCTTCTGATGCAATTGTTCTTTTTGATGGAACAAATATGAATGAATGGCAACACCTTGACGGTAGCGAAGCCAAATGGGAAATGAAAGACAGCGCAATGACTGTTGTGAAAAGCTCAGGTAATATCAAAACGAAACGTCAATTCAGTGATATGCAATTGCATTTGGAGTTTAGAACGCCAGCAATTGTAAAGGGCGAAGGGCAGTTTAGAGGTAATAGCGGCGTATTTTTTCAGGAACGTTACGAGGTTCAAGTATTAGATAATTATGGAAATAAAACTTATTCTAACGGTCAAGTAGGCTCTATTTACAAGCAATCTATCCCTTTAGTAAATGCTGCCAAAAAGCCAGGAGAATGGCAAACCTATGATATTATTTATACTGCGCCACGCTTTAATAAAGATGGTATTCGAGTAGCAGCAGGACGAATAACAGTTATTCATAATGGCGTAGTCATTCAGAATAATACTGAAATTCAAGGAACGACAGAATACATCGGATTACCTAAAAATGCGCCTCATGGTGCTGGTTCGTTGATGTTGCAAGACCACGGCGACAAAGTGAGTTACCGTAATATTTGGGTGAGAACATTGTAATATTTGGCTCTTTTGTGCAAAACAAAAAGTCATTATCAAAGGGTGTAGTCCAATGATAATGACTTTTTTATTTTCTAAAAAACTATTTTTTAACAGTCTCTTTCTTTTTTTTCTTTTCCTCTACAACTGGAATCCCTAAGATAATTTCCTTCAATTTAGCTTCGAGTTCATCAGCTACTTCTGGATTATCTTTTAAGAAATTCTTAGCGGATTCTCTACCTTGAGCAATTTTAGCACCGCCGTAGCTATACCAAGCACCGCTTTTTTTGATGATGTCGTAATCGACTCCTAAGTCAATGATTTCACCAACTTTAGAAATACCTTCACCATATACAATATCAAATTCCGCGATACGGAAAGGAGGAGATAATTTATTTTTAACAACTTTCACTTTGACGTGATTTGCTACAACGTTACCTTCTTTATTTTTGATAGCAGCTCCAGAACGACGAATGTCCAAACGGATAGAAGCATAGAATTTTAAGGCATTACCACCTGTTGTTGTTTCAGGATTACCGAACATTACACCAATCTTTTCACGTAATTGGTTAATGAATACACAACAACAACCTGTTTTTCCAATCGTACCAGTTAACTTACGTAAAGCTTGAGACATCAAACGAGCTTGTAAACCCATTTTAGAATCTCCCATTTCGCCTTCAATTTCACTACGAGGAACTAATGCCGCTACTGAGTCAATCACAATAATATCAATTGCGCCCGAACGGATTAAATTTTCTGTAATTTCTAGTGCTTGCTCACCATTATCAGGTTGTGCAATCAACAAACTATTCGTATCAACTCCCAAGTGTTCCGCATAAAAACGGTCAAAAGCGTGCTCCGCATCAATAAAAGCAGCAACACCGCCTTGTTTTTGAGCTTCTGCAATGGCATGAATAGCTAAAGTTGTTTTACCAGAAGATTCTGGACCATATATTTCTACAACCCTACCTTTAGGGAAACCATTGATTCCCAGGGCAATATCAAGTCCCAAAGAACCTGTAGAAATGGTGTCAATCTCAACTGATTGCTTATCGCCCAGTCTCATGATAGTACCTTTTCCGTATGTTTTATCTAATTTATCAATCACCAATTTGAGTGATTTTGCTTTTGCTTCTTGTTCCTTAGACATGCTGCAAGGTTTTTTTATATTAAAAATAACGTTTTTTAAACTATTTGTTTACTTTATCGCAAATATAATCGAAATATTTATAAAAGTCAATAATTAAATCAAAATGATTGCAAAAAATCCACTTTTTTTACTCAGTTAGAATTTTAATTCCAATAAAATGATTTAAAAGCAAATCAAATATAAACCAAATTATTTCAATAATCAAATTTAAAAGCAATAAAAACTACTTTTTGTTTTAAATTACTTTTTAATGTTTCTTTCTTAAAAAAAGAAGAAGATTTACTCGTCTTTTTCAAAAGAGGGAGAAAGTCATAAGAAGACTCAACAGAGAAATGAGTTTAATAGTCGGGCGATGAAACTCGTCGCGCTACATTTACTTTTCAGAATTTTTGTTAGATAGTTTGAAAAGGTAAAGAAATAGAGGTTTCTTGAAAACTATTGGGAGGTTTATAACTCACGTTAGGCAAAAGTGCTTTTGTTTGGTGTATGGATTCGCTGATGAACAAGTTCATACGCTGATTGCTTCGCAATTCGCAGACAATCGCAGATTTAGATTTTTTCTTTACTGAAACGTAATCAAAAATCTAAACATAGAATGAATTGTCCATTAAGAATCGAAGTTGAATGAAACAACAAGTTAAATCCGCGCCAGCCTGACAGCAGTGGCAGGTTTCCATATACCTAACAAAAGGCTATATTTTAAAGCCTTGCGTAACGTGAGTTATAATATAAGTTACACTGAATTTGAGCGTTATTTAGTTAGTCTTTTTCCCTAACTAGAATAATTTTTAACGAGCCAAAATAGATTTAATAAAAATCATCTTAATAAAAATTAAGCTATTATTCACAAACTTTATATCTTAGCAACGGTTTTATTAAAAATAAAAGTTACTATTCAGTAATATTTGAAAAAGACCTCACCTTTTATTTTGAAAGGCTACTAATAAAAGGGGCTATTTTTTTCTTAGCGCGGTTTTTAATCTCTTTTCTGAATAGAAACAAAACACTTTTTACACAAATAGATATAGTTTTCTATATATAATTAAGAAGCTAAAGATAGCATGAAAGATTTTTCTTACATATTTAAGGCGCATTCATCTTACATCGATAAGATGTACGCACAATATCAGTCTGACCCTGAACAAGTAGAAGAAGGTTGGCGCGTATTTTTCAGAGGTTTTGAGTTTGGAGATACTAGCGAAGACGTTGCTTTTGCAGCCGCTTCTGCTTCTGCCAAAGATGGTTCATTTGATATAGATGAGTTAAAAGTAGTTGGTCTGATTAATGGTTATCGTCGAAGAGGTCATTTACTTTCTACAACTAATCCTATTCGTGATCGCCGTAATCGCAGCCCTCATTTAGAGTTAGAAGATTATGGGCTTACTGCCACAGATTTAGATAGAACCTTTGAAGCAGCTAAGGAAATTAACTTTGAAGAACCTCAAACTCTTCGTACGATTATGCGTCGTTTGCACAAGATTTATTGTGGAAACATCGGTTTGGAGTATTTTTATATTTCAGAAAAAGCAAAACGTCGTTGGTTACGCCAACAACTAGAAACTTACAGAGATGACGATTATGGTCATTCTTTAGAAAAGAAGCGTCGAATTTTACAAAAAATAAACGATGCAGTTGGCTTTGAAAAATTCTTGCATACTAAGTATGTTGGTCAAAAACGCTTTTCATTAGAAGGTGGAGAAAGTACTATTCCTGCTTTGGATGCTATCATCAATGCCGCAGCGAATGCGACCAAAAAATTTGGAAGCGACCATAAAGGCAATGGAATTAAAGATGCTCAAGAGGTAGTTATTGGTATGGCACACCGTGGGCGATTGAATGTTTTGGTGAATATTATGGGGAAAACGTATGCCCAGATATTCAATGAATTTGAAGGAAATGCCGTTCCTGATACGACAATGGGAGATGGCGATGTGAAATATCACTTAGGTTATTCTTCGATGGTAGAAACTATGGATGGCAACGAAATAATGCTAAAATTAGCACCGAATCCATCGCACTTAGAAGCAGTTAACCCTGTGGTACAAGGTTTTGCTAGAGCTAAGGCTGATATATTATATAATAGTGAATACGATAGAATTTTGCCAATTATCATTCATGGAGATGCAGCCGTAGCAGGTCAAGGTATCGTTTATGAAATGACTCAAATGGGTAATTTGGATGGTTATTCTGTTGGAGGAACAATACATTTTGTAATCAATAATCAAGTTGGTTTTACCTTGCTCAAAAGTTGTATTAACCCCTTTCAATACCTTAGTATCTCCAAATTGTTTTCTTATATCTACTGCTTTTATCATTTCTTTTTCATTAAAATAAAAATAACAACTATCTTAAAAATGCACTTCCATCTAGCCGTTTAATCTCCGTAATATGAAATCTAGGATTGTTTGTATCACATCCAAAAAGATTCATTGAACTAATATATCCAGTCAACTCAAAAGAAAAACCAAAGGCTTCCGTTTCATTTTTATTAAATAACTCCGCTAATTCGGTCATTCCAGATACAAAAACGGGGTCAATATCTTGACCAACCAAAATGCTATATGCAGAATCACTTACTGATTTTACTTGCATGTCATCATTCCAATCTCCACAAGCATATCTCATATAACGAGCTTCAATCGAAATAGGTTCTTCATTCAAATAAGTCACCTCTTGACAACCTATCAAAAGCAAAAAACACATAACTAACCAACTATACTTCATATCTTTTTAATCCTATGTAGTCACTCGACACTATTAACTTGACTGACTACTAAGTAAACAATGACGCAATCATGAAATCCGCCAATAAAATTAAAATGTTACTCATCACAACCGCTTGAGTACTTGCATTTCCTAATTCGATACTTCCTCCTTTTACAAAATAGCCATGATAACAAGAAACAGAAGTCAATATAAACGAAAAGACAACCGCCTTAATCATCATCAACGTTACGTTATAAGGTATAAAAAACTGTCTTAAACCATAAACGTAATCCGTAGGAGTCAAATATGGGCTAAAATTACTGACTACATAACCGCCAATAATTCCCAAAAATGCCGCAAAAATAATCAAGAAAGGAATAACAAAAAGTGCCGCCAAAATCTTTGGCGCAATCAAGTAACTTGCCGTATTCACACCCATAATTTCCAAGGCGTCAATTTGTTCTTTTTGGCGCATTCCTCCTATTTCGGCAGCCATATTTGAGCCGACTTTACCAGCCAACACCAAACAAGAAATCGTCGGAGCTAGCTCAATAATCATAATGTCGCGCACGATATAACCAATATACCAAAAAGGAATAAACGAGTCCGCCAATTGATAAGAAAACTGTGTCGCTGTTACCGCACCGATAAAGAAAGAAATAATTGCCACTATGACAATTGAACCAATTCCTATATCATCCATTTGCCGAAGCATCTCTTTCCAATACATAGAAAATTTCTCTGGCATTGAGAACATACTACGCATCAGATTGACATATTTTCCTAATTCTTCTAATGTTCTTATTATTATCATTCTTTTTTCTTTCTATATAAAATAGAGGTTTACAATATTTTGAGTGACCATAATATCTTTAATCAATCCCACAAAGTTGACAATTTTAGTTAAAAATAAAAAAGCATTTCGTATCATTGGTCGATTAATTCAAAAAACTCACAAAATTTAGACCTTTAAATGATAGTTGATGGTAGAATATGGTATATATTCATTTGACTATTCTAATTTTGAAAGCAAAAAGTGCCAATTATTCAATTTTATTTGAACAATATGAACAGTGTTTTCTTTTAAAAAATTACTAAATTCTTAATTATTTCTTTTTCGGTATAAGAATGATAGCCACGAATGCACGAATTTTTTTAGATGAAATATTGATTAATCGAATAATTATTCGTGTATTCGTGGCAAAAAAAACATATTAATTTATTAACGGAATGGAATAATACTTAAAAACTTATTTACC
>CAKZLT010000471.1 GCA_937127195.1 uncultured Saprospiraceae bacterium | reverse complement strand
TGGAGTCCGTTTTTATAAGAATTAATTTTTTGGTGATTGGTGACTAGTGATTGGTAACTGGTTGCTCCGCTGTTTATGCTACTAATAGCGGAGTAACCAGTTACCAATCACCAGTCACCAATTACAAATTACCAAAACATGACTAAAATTCAAAAGCTGCTTTTCAACACTATTCAGACGCAATTACCTTCATATTCTGTATTAGAAAATGAAGTGGCGAAGCTATTGAAAATTGGTTTGTCAGATGCTTTTGAATTGGTTCGAGGTCAAAAGAAACTGGAATTATCCGCAGCTATTCGATTAGCAAATCATTTTGGAATTTCTCTTAATCAATTAGAAGAGAATACGCCAACGATTATGCCTTTTCAATATATTGGTTTTGACTATAATGTCCATCAATTAGAAGATTATTTTCGATTAGTGCTGGCTGAGTTTCAGAAAGTCGATATGTTTGGCGCGAAGAAAATGGTCTATGTTGCCAGTGAATTACCTCTTTTTAGTATTTTTCAATTCCCTGAATTAGCCGCTTTTAAGCTTTTTTTCTGGGGAAAAACGGTTTATCATTTACCTGAATTTAAGAATAAACGCTTTGATGTCAACTTCTTAAATGATGAATTAGTTGCTTATGGCGAAACGATGTGGGAAGCCTATTTGAAGTTCCCTTCCACTGAGATTTGGAGTTCTAATATTGTCAACGATGTATTGACTCAAATTTATTTTTTTTGGAAGTACCGCATTTTTAAAAATAAAAAAGACGCTATTCTTATATGTGATAAATTAGCGCAACTTCTTGACCATGTCGAAATGCAGGCACGAGTTGGTAAAAAATTTCATCCTCAACGAAAATTGCCTCAAGAAGAAAATTACAGCTTATATTATAATGATGTCTCGGTAAGTAACAATACAATTTGGGTGCAAAGTACCAACCGAAATATCATTTTTGTCAGTCAAAATGCATTAAATTATTTGACTACAGACAATGATATTTTTGTGATGCAAATGAGTGGCTGGGTGCGTCAACTCCAACAAAATTCCATCAAAATTAGCTCTACGAATGACCAACTTCGACGTAATTTCTTTTTGCAAATGAAAGGAAATATTGATTTCATCAAACAAGAAATTCAAGCAGGAAGGTGATTTAATTTCTTGCTTGATAAAATCAACACCATCTAATTCTCTATGCGCTCTAATCTAATTGCAGTTTTTCTCTCAAATCATCGGCTTTTACTTCGTATTGCCATTCTTTAGGCACTATGACTTTTGAGATTTCTTTTGCTTTGATTTTAACTTTTTGAGCTTGTGCAATCTCAGTCATATCAATGATTTTCGTAATCATATTATTCCCAAAATCGTGGAGTATCTTTCCTTTCAATCCCAATTGAATTGCTTTTCGTAATTGTTTATTTCCAAAAACATCATGGTCTGGATCCCATTGTAATCGAACTTCTTTTTGAGCCAATTGAGCTTTCCAGTTATCATGAGTTATATATATTTTTTCTTGAAAAGAAGAGTAAACCGCTTCCGACAGAATTTTATTGAAATCCGTTTTTTTCAACCAAATACCTAACACTCTTTCTTGATTTGGCTTTCCTGCCCACCCCGAACGATACATCATCCAAAGAAAATTAGGTTTTATCCACGACATCCTTGAATACTTGAAAGCATTGCCTCCTAAGCGTTGATTTTTGATAGCAAAATCTGCAATTTCATTATTATACGCTTGATAAACTAGTATTTTGTCATCTGTCTGATGCGCTAATATGTGAAAACCTTCATCAGGTATTGAGTTAATATATTTGGAATAAGTGATTAATTCTGGGTACATTTTATTTGATTTATAATTTGAGATAGAGCGACATAACCGCCCTTTTTTAATATTAATTGAGGCTAATTTTTATCCATTAATTCAATTTCATGATTTTTAGTTCCCTTTTCTTAATAAACCTCTTTTACCGCCGAATCATTTTGAATGTCCTAATAAAAAGTCATTTTGTACGGATTTTTATAAAAAAAACCGTTTCCTCTTTTGAAAATCGCGAATAAGTCAATATTTTAAGGCGTTTTTAATATATTGCGACAAATAATAAAATAAGAGCTATTATTAATTTAATCTCCTTTATTAGGATTCAATTTTTGATATGCTTGAATTGAATTTAATCAAAACAATGAATACTTTTTTGGTTGTTGTTTACAACTAAAAAAACAACCAATTAAAAGAACGAATAATTATTATGAAGAAATTATTAACACTATTTTTTACAATGCTTTTTATACCTGTTGCCAATTTTGCACAGGAAGCTAAAGGACTTGATGAACGAGTCAACGACGCATTTATGCCTGTTGCGACAGCTTGGGAAGGTTTAGTTTTGACCTCTATTCCAATTGCAGGTATCAATGTACCGATAGTTGTATTATTATTAGTAATTGGAGCGACTTTCTTTACTATTTACTTTAAAGTTCCCGCGATTACGCGTTTTAGATTAGCGATTGATACTGTTCGTGGTAAATATGACGAGATAGAAGGAAATGGCTCTGTGACTTCAGAAACAGCTAATGTTAATACATTGGACGGTGATGTATTAGATACTATCAGAGATGAAAGCGAGGAAGGAGAAGTAAGTCACTTTCAAGCATTGGCGACCGCGGTCTCAGGTACAGTTGGCCTTGGAAACATTGCGGGTGTTGCAGTTGCAATTGCAGTTGGTGGACCAGGAGCGACTTTCTGGATGATTGTATGTGGGCTTTTGGGTATGTCAACGAAGTTTGTTGAATGTACTTTGGGAGTAAAATACCGTGATGTTGGACCTGATGGAACAGTATATGGTGGACCAATGTACTATTTATCAAAAGGTATTAGTGGTGGATTTGGAAAGTTTCTAGGTGGTTTGTTTGCGATATTATGTGTTGGAGCTTCTTTTGGAGGAGGAAACGCATTTCAATCAAATCAAGCGGCAGTACAATTGAAATCTTTATTTAATATTGATGGCGGTGCAAGTGGAATTGTTATCGGAGTAATCATGGCTGTTTTAGTTGGTATTGTGATTATTGGTGGAATTAAGCGTATTGCGAAGTTTACCGAAAAGATTGTTCCTGCAATGGCTGGTATCTATGTTTTGGCATCATTGATTATCATTTTTGCTAACTTTAGTCATATCGGAGATGCATTTAGTTTAATCTTTAGTGGTGCATTTTCTCCTTTAGCTGCTGTAGGTGGTGTAATTGGAGTTATTATCGTTGGGTTTCAGCGTGCAGCATTCTCGAATGAAGCTGGTGCTGGTTCAGCAGCAATTGCACACTCTGCCGTTAAGACAAAATACCCTGCATCAGAAGGAGTTGTAGCTTTATTAGAGCCTTTCATTGATACCGTTGTTATTTGTACAATGACTGCTTTGGTGATTATTTTCTTCAATATGGATGGAAGTAATCTTGAATCTGTATTTAATTATGGAAATACAGTTAATAGTAGTGTTGTATTAAATGACGGTACTGGAGCAATTGGAGGAGTTGATTTGACATCTATGGCATTTGATTCTGTTATACCTGGTTTCTCTTACATCTTGACGATTGCAATTGTTTTATTTGCATTTTCAACAATGATTTCTTGGTCTTACTACGGTTTACAGTCTTGGAAATACTTATTTGGTAAGAGTCAAGCAGCAGATTTGGCTTATAAAGTATTGTTCTTATTATTCGTAGTTATTGGTGCAGCAGCTACCTTAGACGCGGTTATTAAGTTCTCAGATGCGATGATTTTAGCATTAGTATTCCCTAATATGATTGGTTTGTTCTTCTTGTACCCTAGAGTAAAAGAAGAATTGAGCAGCTATTTGGAAGCTATTCGTGGTGCAAAATAATTTTTCTTTTTAAGAAATAAAATCCCCTATTCTGAAATGATTTATTTTAGAATGGGGTATTTTTTTATAGAAAACTTGAAAAGCAATTTCATATTATTACTAAAACAAAATACATCTATACCAATTGTCTTTTTAAAAAAAAATTAAGTTTTTACTAAAAAAACCATTTATCCTTCGTTACACAGGGGTAAATGGTTTTCTTTTTTATAAAAAAGCTAACAATTATTCAATAACTAAAATACATAACATGAAAAAACTACTGCTGCTACTATTTTTCGTTACAAGTTTTTCCACATTACAAGCTCAAGTCAATGACAACTTGGACTATATGCAATTGCGCTTCAAGACTGGAAAAGGTTTAGGATTTACATTACAACCTTATGGTGATTTTCACAAAGCTGGATTCATGGGACGAAAAATAAAGCCTTATTTCAAGGATACACCTGAAGCAATGAAGGCTTTTAATAAGTATCGCTGGTACACCGTCGGAATGTATAGCACCACTTTCATTACTACTTTTGGTACTACCTTTACTATAATTGGAGTGATTAGCGAAGAAACCAATGTTCTCTTAGCTGGACTTGGCGGAATAGTCGCAGGTTCTGCATTGATGGTCATGGCAGGAAATGCTTCCTTACTTAATTTGCAAAAAGCGGTTGATATTTTTAATAAAAATAACAATCCTAGCCTTAGCCAACTACAACATTTTTTGCCAACACTTCAACCAACAGCCTCTAGTGCTCACGTCGGATTAGGTTTAGTTTGGAATATTCAATAACCTCTAATTTTCTATTATTATGAAAATATCAATTATCATCGCTTTACTATTACTTACACTCAATAGTCAAGCTCAAGAAAACAATTATTTGGAAGTTTTGCCGCTATATTCTGGTCTTCGATATAGAACAAACCCAACTGAGCCTTTCAAAAAAGCAGGTCTTTTTGGTCGAAAGCTTACACCACTTTTTTCAGAAAATGAAGTTTCTAAAAAAGAATTCAAAAAATATCAAATCTATCAAGGTTTAAGTCATCTTAATACTGGAGTCGCATTTTTTGCGCTTGGTGTTTCTATACAAGCAGTAAAACAAGGTAATTTTGAGCGATATGATAACGCCTTATACACTTCAATTGGAACTATGGTTATCCTATTTGCAGTTAGTAGCAGCATGGAAAAACATCTTTATCGTGCTATTGATAGCTATAATTTTGGAAAAAGTCCTTTGAGTCCTAACTCAACTTCTCTTATTCCACACATTCAACCGAGTCAATATAATATTGGAATTGGATTAGCTTGGGATTTGGATTAATTTTTCATAAAAACTTCATCCATTAAGTTCTTTTATAAATATTTAGAATCGTTTATAAAAGAACTTTTTTTATAAAAAATCACTTTCTTTTTAAACTACGCAAAATAATTGCGCAATAGGATTTCATCTTTGTAGTATCAAAAAAATACAACAAGAGAATAACATGAAAATTACAGGAAAAACATTAATCCAATTGGGATTTAGACAAGGAAAATGGTTCAAAGAAGCGATTGATTATTTGAATGAAAATGAATTAACAGAAGCTGAAATGAAAGCATATTTGGAATCTATCAAGCCACCTCCAACGATTGATTTACATTCAACACCAGTTCCTTTTTATAAAAATATAAGTGCAGAAACGGAAGATGAAGTCATTAACAAGAACAAGGTCATTGCCACAATGAACGAATTGATGAAAATTCCGACTTTGGTCAATGGCGCGATTATGCCTGATGCTTGCCCGACGGGTTCGATTGGTCAAATCCCTGTTGGTGGCGTTGCGGTTGCTAAAAATGCGATTCACCCAGCAATGCATAGCGCAGATATTTGTTGTTCGGTGATGATGACAAACTTTGGAGATGCTGACCCAAAAGCCGTTATGGATGCGATTCATTCAATTACGCACTTCGGAGGAGGAGGAAGAAAAGACGAAATGTTTGAATTGCCTGAAGATTTGGAAACTCAAATCAAAGCCAATCATTATTTGAAAGATGCTAAGAGTTTGACTTTGGCGCGTACTCATTTGGGAACACAGGGCGATGGAAACCACTTCGTATTTATCGGAAAATCCAAAAATACAGGTGAGACTATCATGGTTACGCATCACGGAAGTAGAGGTTTGGGTGCGCATTTTTATAAAAAAGGGATGAAAGTAGCGGAGCGTTTCAGACAAGAATTATCTCCAAAAACGCCTAAAAAGAATGCTTGGATTCCTTATGAAACCGAAGAAGGTCAAGCTTATTGGGATGGTTTGCAAATCATCAGAGCATGGACTAAATTGAATCATACGGTTTTGCATCAAGCGACTTGTGATAAGTTGAATATTGAGCCAAGTCAAAGATTTTGGAACGAACACAACTTTGTTTTTAAAGAAGATAATTTATTCTATCATGCCAAAGGTGCAACGCCTTTGAGAGATGTATTTGTTCCTGACTCTCAAGATGGTTTGAGATTAATTCCTTTGAATATGAGTCAACCAATTTTGATTGTAAAAGGTGAAGCGACCGAAAACAATTTAGGATTTGCACCACACGGTGCTGGTCGAAATGTGAGTAGAACACAGCATTTTAAAAATAAAGCTGGAAAAACAATTGAAGCCATTTTTGAAGAAGAAACTAAAGGTTTAGATGTTCGTTTTTTCTCTGGCAATATTGATATTTCGGAATTGCCTAGTGCCTATAAAAATGCCGAAAATGTTAAACAACAAATGAAGGAATTCAATTTGGGAGAGGTTGTCGATGAAATTTTGCCTTATGGTTCTATCATGGCTGGAGATTGGCAAATTGATGCGCCGTGGAGAAAGAGAAGAAGAAGGAGGAGATAGTTATTGGTGATTGGTTAATTAGTGATTGGTTCTTTTATTTGTCGCCAACAACGGAACTAATCACCAATTAACTAATCACTAATCACCAACTCCCAACAAATTCACAGTATGACAAGCAACAATTCCAGCAGTTTCGGTTCTTAACCTTTCTTTACCGAGTCCGATTGCTTGAAAACCATTTTCATTGGCTAATTCGACTTCTTCATTTGAAAAATCACCTTCAGGGCCAATCAAGATTAGAACATTTTTAGGCTTTTCATAAGCTCTTTTTAAAGCTACTTTTTCACCTTCATTACAATGCGCTATCATTTTCTGATACCCCATTACGGTTTCTTTTTTAAGAAAATCAGAAAACTTTGTCAATTCATTCAATTTTGGCAAATATGACTTCAAAGATTGCTTTGTTGCTGCCAAAATGATTTTTTCTAGTCTATCCAATCGAACGGTTTTACGCTCAGAACGTTGACACAAAATCGGTGTAATCTCATCAATTCCAATTTCGGTTGCCTTTTCAAGAAACCATTCTAGGCGATTAATGTTTTTGGTTGGTGCAATGGCGATATGTAATTTAAAATTTGCTCTTTCAGCTTCAAATCGTTCATTTTCAATAGAAATATCACACGTTTTTTTGCTCGTACTAACGAGTGTTCCATCATACCAACCGCCTTTTCCATCAATCAAATGTACAGAATCACCTACCTTTTTGCGAAGCGTCTTCATGCAATGCATTGCTTCATCACCTTCGAGTGTGGCAATTTTTCCGTTGATATTTTTTGTATAAAATAAAATCAAAGTAGTATTTTTTTAGAAAAGAGAATAGAGACCGCCTTCGGCTAAGAGAAAAGAGACGCTTTTATTGGTAGCTTTTAAAGGTAAGACGCCGATAAAAGCATCTCTTTTCTCTTAGCCGAAGGCGGTCTCTTCTCTCTGCTCTAGTTTAAAATAACATTCCTTGCGTCGGAGGTACAAGTCCCAAATGTTTATATGCTTTTTCTGTCGTACTTCTTCCTCTTGAAGTTCGTTGTAAGTAACCTTCCATAATCAAAAATGGCTCATGAACCTCTTCAATTGTTCCAGCCTCCTCTCCTACTGCGGTCGCAATCGTACTAATTCCGACAGGTCCTCCTTTGAACTTTTCGATAATCGTCGATAAAATACGATTATCCATTTGGTCGAGACCACTTTCATCCACATTCAAGGCGGTTAATCCATATTTTGCAATCTTGACATCAATCGTTCCATTGCCTTTTATTTGAGCAAAATCACGAACTCGACGCAAAAGTGCATTCGCAATACGCGGTGTACCACGACTTCTTCGAGCAATTTCTAATGCTCCCAAATCTCTAATTGGTACTTTCAAAATACTCGACGAACGCTTAATAATCTTAGTTAACGTTTCGACATCATAATATTCCAAAAGTGCAGAAATACCAAATCTGGCTCGCATTGGAGCTGTCAAAAGTCCCATACGAGTCGTCGCGCCAATCAATGTAAAAGGTGCAATTTCAATTTGAATAGTTCGCGCATTTGGACCTGTATCAATCATAATATCAATACGAAAATCTTCCATTGCAGAATATAAATACTCCTCAACTACATTATTCAACCGATGGATTTCATCTATAAAAAGTACATCTCCTTCTTCCAAATTCGTCAATAAACCAGCCAAATCTCCTGGTTTTTCGAGGACTGGACCTGAAGTCATTTTCATATTGGCGTTCAACTCATTCGAAACGATATGAGAAAGTGTCGTTTTACCCAATCCTGGAGGTCCATGCAACAAAACATGGTCTAATGCTTCTCCTCGGAGCTTGGCAGCTTCTATGAATATCTTTAAGTTTTCGACAATTTTAGGCTGCCCCGAAAAGTCATCTAACAACTTCGGACGCAACGCTTTATCGACGTTTTGTTCTTCTGGCGTGTAATTTTCATCACTAGCCTCTAAATGAGGATTTCGCATTTTTATATATTTTGCTTTTGGTTCGTGTCTTTGAACCACAAAGGTACAAAGAATACAAAAGGCTCTTTAATGTATTTGTTACTTTTAAAAGTAAAATCGGTTCTATATGATTTGAGTTGGTAATTAGTACTTTCTTTTCGACTTTCTAAACCTTATAGGTTTGATTGAATCTTGATGTAAACTATCTTTTTAAAAATACAAACCAACCTAAATCATATAGAGCCATAAAATCTTTGTTTACTTTGTGTCTTTGTGGTTCAAAAAAACTTATTGTCCTTTTTTTCTTAATTCAATACAAGTTACTCTAACTGTCGGTGCTGCCATACAAATAGACATCATTTCCTCTTCTTTCTCGTAAGCAAAGTGAATTTTTTGCCCCGCTTCTAGCTTAAAGTTTTCATCCTCAATAACGACTGGTTCTACTTTTTTACCATTTTCTAAAACAATCAAATAAGAACAACCATCCAAAGAAGTCTTTTGAACCGTTCCAAAAGTATTACAAGTAGAAGTAACTACTTCAATAGTCTTTTCTGCTTCTTTCGTCACTTCATCTATTTTTTGAGTTGGCTTACAACTCACCGCCAAAAAAATGATAATAATATAAAATAACCTCATCTGTTTATTTTTTTATAAAAAAAGTAATCATTCCTTTAAAATATGATAAAAGTCATCCTCTTAGGTTTTAGAATTAGTCATTTACGGACACTTTCAAATATACTTCATCAAACATCTTGATAATTATATATTTAAAGGAAAACAATCTCAATTAATATTAGTATTTTTGCGCCCAAGTCAAAAAACTAACTAATGGCTACTCAATAAGTTAGCCTTTCAAAAGTAGTTTTTATTCTAAATATATTAGTAATAACAGACAAAAAATAGTCTATAAAAGTGGTTACTTCTATTTTTTTTATAAAAAAGAAATAATAAGTAGAATAGAAATTTCCATTAAAAATGAGAAATAAAAAATTCCCAACAATTCAGTAACATCTTTTATTAAAAAAAATGATATAAAGTAAGGCATTTGGGCTTTTGAAAACAATTATCATTTACTATTACCTATTTTTTGTTTTTAATAAATAAGCTTTTAAATAAATAAACATGGCGTCTAAGATTTATTATACACATACCGATGAAGCACCTGCTTTGGCTACAAAATCCCTTCTGCCTATTGTTCAAGCATTTGCCAAGCAATGTGGAGTCGAAATGGGAGTAAAAGATATTTCTCTTGCAGGTAGAATTCTTGCTACTTTCCCTACTTATTTAAAGCCAGAACAACGAGTAGCTGACGCATTGGCTGAATTGGGTGAATTGGTTAAAAAGCCAGAAGCAAATATCATTAAGTTACCTAACATTTCTGCTTCTATTCCTCAACTAAAAAAAGCTATTGAAGAGTTACAAGCTGATGGATTTGCTATTCCTAATTATCCTGATGCTCCTAGTAATGATGAAGAAAAAAGCATCAAAGCAGCTTTCGATAAGATAAAAGGTAGTGCTGTAAACCCTGTATTAAGAGAAGGAAACTCTGACAGAAGAGCACCTAAGCCAGTAAAGGCTTACGCTAGACAAAACCCACACCGTATGGGTAAATGGTCTGCTGATTCTGCTTCTCATGTTTCTACAATGGGCGCAGGAGACTTTGCATCGAACGAAAAATCAGTTACCATTGCTAAAGCAGGTAGCGTCAAAATACAGTTAGTAAGTGCTAACAGTACAACAGTCTTAAAAGAGTCTGTACCTGTTCTTGCTGGAGAAATCATTGATGGGACATTCATGAGCAAGAAAGCTTTACTTGCTTTCTTTGAAGCACAAATTGCGGATGCAAAAGCAAAGGGAATCTTATTCTCTTTACACATGAAAGCAACGATGATGAAGGTTTCTGACCCAATCATTTTTGGTCATGGAGTCAAAGTATTTTTCAAATCTGTTTTTGAAAAATACGGAAAAGAATTGGACGCGGCTGGCGTTAATGTAAATAATGGTTTTGGTAATTTATTATCGAATTTAGATAATCTTTCTGCTGATGTAAAAGCAGGAGTTGAAGCTGAAATAGAAAAATGTTTTGCGGAAGGTCCAGACTTAGCAATGGTTAATTCTGATAAAGGAATAACTAACTTGCATGTACCAAGTGATGTAATTATTGATGCTTCAATGCCTGCAATGATTAGAACTTCTGGTCAAATGTGGAATAAAGACGGAAATTCTCAAGATACTAAAGCTGTTATTCCAGATAGTTCTTATGCTGGTATTTATCAAGCAACTATTGATTTCTGTAAAGTTAATGGTGCTTTTGACCCAACAACGATGGGAACTGTTCCTAATGTTGGTTTGATGGCTCAAAAAGCAGAGGAATATGGTTCTCATGACAAAACATTCGAAATTGCTGCTGCTGGTAAAGTACAGGTAGTTGATGATGCAGGTACTGTATTGATTGAGCATGATGTAGAAGAAGGTGACATTTGGAGAATGTGTCAAGTAAAAGATTTACCTATTCAGGACTGGGTGAAGTTAGCTGTCAATAGAGCTACTGCTACTAAAGTTCCTGCTATATTTTGGTTGGATGAAAACAGAGCGCATGATGCTCAGTTAATTCAAAAAGTAAATGCTTACTTACCAAATCACGATACAACTGGTTTAGATATCAGAATTCTTTCTCCTGTAGAAGCTACTAAAGTTTCTATTCAGAGAATGAAAGATGGACAAGATACAATTTCTGTTACAGGAAACGTATTGAGAGATTATAACACAGACCTTTTCCCAATTCTTGAATTAGGAACAAGTGCTAAAATGTTGTCGATTGTTCCATTGATGAACGGTGGCGGTTTATTTGAGACTGGTGCTGGAGGTTCTGCTCCTAAGCACGTTCAGCAGTTTAACCAAGAAAATCACTTACGTTGGGATTCTTTGGGTGAATTTTTGGCATTGGCTGTTTCTTTAGAGCACGAAGCTAAAACAAATAACAATCCTAAAGCTCAATTAATAGCGGACGCATTAGATAATGCTACTGTTTCATTACTTCAAAATGGAAAATCTCCATCAAGAAAAGTAAATGAGCTAGACAATAGAGGTAGTCATTTTTACTTAGCGATGTATTGGGCAAAAGAATTGGCAAGTCAAACGGCTGATGCAGAATTAGCTGCTACATTTGCTCCTGTTGCAGAATCTTTAAGCAGCAATGAAGCAAAAATCGTAGAAGAGTTAAACACTGTACAAGGAGTTGCCATGGATATTGAAGGTTATTATTCTCCTAGTGCATCAAAAGCTACGGAGTCTATGAGACCGAGTGCTACTTTGAATGCGATTGTTGACGCAATTTAAAAATAATTGCTGCTTCTTCTACTTTCCTGAAATATGGTGTAGAAAAGCTTGACGTTCTATTTATAGAAAAGGACTTTGTCGATTTCGGCAAAGTCCTTTTTATATTTTAACAGTTTTTTTAGTAAAAAAGATAAGTACACCAACAGAAGTAAGGATTATAGGATATAAGTACTTGGACAAAATTAATTAGGCATTAAAAATGAAGTAACACCTTGATTATCAAAAGTTATTCACTCATTTTATCATTCGCTAATTCTGTCATTGTACTTAATAATCGAACTTATTTTTAAAACTAAAATCGTAACTATTCAGAACAACGGAGTGTCCGTCCCGAAAAAAATTGATAACAAATATCATTCATCATTTTTTACCTATTCTCTTCTTCTAGTTGATTACCCAAATTAGAAATCAATGGTTGATTATTGATGAAATCATAAAGTGTTAGGCGACGAATTTCGTAATAAGCTAACCAGAAACTCCTTAATGCGCTCATGTAAGCACGGCGGCTTCTTTCTTGGTCTGCCAAAGCTAAATTCAAATCAATGACACCAATTTTACCAATCAAATAACGTTTTCGAGTTAAATCATAAGTCTTTTGTGAAACTTCATAGTTTTTCAATGCCAAAGAAGTTTGGTTACGCACCAAATCAAATTGCTGTACTTTGATTAGAATATCTCGTTCAAAATTAATGCGTTCTTGTTCCACACTCATTCCAACCAATTCTTGATTAGACATAGCAATTTCTCTTCGCGCCTCTGCTCTGCCCCAATCCATAATTGGCACAGTTACATTAACCGAAATATTTTCATTATCTAATAAATTCGTGTAAGCTCCAGCAAAACTTTCATCAGTTTGAGCTAAACCAAAACCGCCCGAAACAGAAAGATTAAAACCATTGTTTTTCTTAGCGGCCTCTAAATTTCGTTCGGCTTCTTTGAGTCTTCGCTCCAATTCTATGACTTTACTCCTATTCTCTTTGGCGTGCGATAGAGCTTTTTGTGCATCAATATAAAACTCTGGAATCTCAGTTGGAGGTGTCAGCTTGAATGTCACTGCTTCTTTTATACCCAAAAAATTACGTAAATTTTCGGTACTTGATTGCAAATCAAGAGTTGCCGCAGCTAAAGCTCCATCTGCATTGAGTTTTGAAATTTCGATTTGTAATAATTCCGTTTCCGCAATTCTTCCTACATTATAACGACCTTGTGATATAATATATAAGGTATCCGCGTTTTGCTTATCCTTTTGGGCAGCATCCAAACTAATCTGTGCAATGTAAATGTTAAAAAATAAACGAACTGCATCCTGTGCCGTTGCTTCTAAGTTTTCAGCAAATTGACGCTTCGCCTCTTTATAGCGCATCGGCTCGATGATTTTATCCCATTTGAGTTCATTAAATGCAAAAAATGGTTGATTGAAGCTTATTTCTATTGGACTAGAAAAGTAAGAAACACCACCATTTGCACCAAAAATATCAAAACGGCGTAAGCCTGTACTTACTGCAACACGACCACCTGTTTTAGCTATTGATTGAGTAAGTGAAGCACTTATTCGGTTTTGCATATTGTTAAATGACAAAAATCGAATACTTCCATCGGGTTGAGGAACGCCATCAATCGAACGATTAAATGATGGCAAAGTCGCATTTAGGTTAATTTGAGGCTTATAATTTGACAGAAACTGTTGATATTGCCAATAATTATTAGTCAATTGAGTTCGCGCAATTTGGGCATCTCGTGCTAATATAGATTGGGTAATTCTGTCTTTTAATTCATCAGGCGCTTCATTTTTGGCTAATGAAACCACTTCC
>CAKZLT010000470.1 GCA_937127195.1 uncultured Saprospiraceae bacterium | reverse complement strand
TCCGCTTTTACCGCCTTGATTAGCTTTAAAAGCTAAATTTCCATTCATTACAAAACCATTTTAGAATAAAGTCTAATCCATGATTAAAATTATATCTACATTAAATGCGTATTAAAAGCAATCCTTTTTCTCTCAGCGTTTCCCAAATTTCAGATTCTAATATATTCTCAAAATCCATTTCAAATGCTTCTTCAAAGTGTTGAGCAATTACTTTTAAGGTTGTGTAGTTTTTATTTTTTATAAAAAAAGTAGGGAAAATCTCCGCGAACCATTCACCTAGCTCATAATTCATTTCGAGTGTGAAGGTTTCTGTTTTTGTATAAAAAGTGAAAAACGCTTCATCTGCTCCTTCATCAAACTCAAGTACAGGCGTAGTTCCGAGCCAAATAGCTGAATGATTCAATTTTTGACCATCACTTTTCCAATCATATAAAGCTCTTTCGACCTTATTCGGTGCAAGTATAGGCGGAGTTACTTTAAATTCAAACCAATCATCAACGCGCGTATCCAAACCAATTCCGAGCATATAATTATATAATGCTTTTTTAAGTCCTTCGCCATATAATTCATGATTTGCTCCTGTCGGGTCATCGTGTTGTAAATCGTTATTGGCAAAAAAACCTTCTTCGGGCCCCGTTTTGATGACTTTGTACCGTTCTGGATTTTTGCCCACAGGGCTATGAACCGTCATCGAAAAGCGATGCCAAAAGGCAGATTGAATACAATTATGCTCAAAAAGCTGTCGAACAACTTCCAATGAATCCACGGTTTCTTGTTCCGTTTGCGTCGGAAACCCATACATCAAATACGCATGAACCATAATCCCAGCATCCGTAAAACCACGAGTCACACGGGCAACTTGGTCAATACTCACACCTTTTTCCATCAAATCCAGCAATCTATCAGAAGCAACTTCCAAACCTCCAGACACAGCAATACAACCTGATGCCGCCAATAATCGTGACAAATCAGGCGTAAAAGTCTTTTCAAATCGAATATTTGCCCACCATGAAACCGAAATATTTCGTCGAATGAGTTCAACCGCCAAGTCTCGAAGTGATAATGGCGGCGCAGCTTCATCCACAAAATGAAAACCTGTCTCGCCCGTTTGAGCAATAATTTCGACCATCCTATCTACCAACAATTCGGCAGGTGCTTTATCAAATCGACCAATATAATCTAGTGTCACATCACAAAAAGAACAGCGTTTCCAATAGCAACCATGTGCTACAGTCAACTTATTCCAGCGTCCGTCGCTCCAAAGTCGGTGCATCGGATTAGTCATTTCTATGATAGACAAATACTTTTCGGTTGGTAAATCTGAATAGTCGGGCGTTCCGATTTCGGAATGCGGAATGTCGGCATCTAAACAACCATTAATATAACTGACTTGACCATTTTCAAGTATAAAAGTTCGTTGAAGAAAATCAATTTCGCGATTTCCTTCTAAGTGTTCTAGCAGTTTCAAAATTGGGCTTTCTCCATCATCTAAAGTTATGAAATCAACATATTTGAAAATTCGTGGTTCTTTCAAATCTCTCAATTCGGTATTCGCATAACCGCCACCAAGCATGATTTTGATGTGAGGATAATGCGTTTTTATATATTGACTACATTTCAAAGCACCATACAAATTGCCAGGAAATGGCACAGAAAAGCCAACCAAATCGGGTTGTACCGCTTGCAAATGTTTTTCTAATATTTCTAATAAAATATCATCTATCAAGTGCG
Organism: uncultured Saprospiraceae bacterium; assembly: GCA_937127195.1. Lineage (GTDB taxonomy): Bacteria > Bacteroidota > Bacteroidia > Chitinophagales > Saprospiraceae > CAKZLL01. Next base: position 12,008 of record CAKZLT010000470.1, on the reverse strand, counting down.
TTTCACTATTCAAAGCAGTTTCCAATGGGTCAAACGAAGTCGCTGACATCGCCAAACGTTCTGCATATCGAGAAAAACCAAAATCTTCGGTCACCGCTTCAATGATTAAATCACCGACATCTTCCAAATACATGGTTGCCAAATGTCGGGCTTTGTCCTGAATACCCATTGTTCCGAAGGTATATTCTAAGTCATCCAACTGTTCAAAACGGCTTGCTTGTGGTAAGAAATTCTCGTTACAAATTCGGTGTGCGAGTGTGGTATCTTTATTTTGTAAAAAACGAATAACGCTATCAATCGTGTTAATATACTCGTCTTTTAATACGGCAATTCGTTGACTATTAGGAGATAAGTCATCATAATCAAATTCGTTAACGACTTCAAATAATCTCTCAAAGCCTTCTTTTGAAAATAATTCTAAAATCAATTCAATACCCAAATCGGCTTGATTGACATCAAATCCACGGGATTTCAAGAAACCTTTGATATAAGCCGTTGCAGGATAAGGCGTGTTTATTTGTGTTAAAGGAGGCGTTATGAAGAGTAATTTCATTGGTTTTTATTTAGAATAGAGATAAAGAGACCGCGCTACGCGCTTAGAGAAAAGAGATGCTTTTGTTAACAGCCTTCAAAAGTGCAAAGTAATACCTTTTTCAAAAAAGTGGTAATATCTCACTTCTAACTTTATTCAAAATCGTTTAATACGTCTTTGACGAGTTCATAAATTTGTTCTCCCAAACCATGAATTTGAGTTGAACCAACTTTCGGAAAATAACCATCTCCTTCGTAATTATACTTTGAATTTTGAATGGCTGCTTCAATAAGATTAGGATGATAAGCACTATCAAAACCGCTATTTCCTAGTTTATCAACCACTTGTTTCCATGTTTTACATTGATGAAGTGCTTTTGCAGTGAGTGATTTTTTTTCAAAATGAAAATATAACCAAACTTCAAAACAAGGGTTACTAAAAGCAGTTGACCAGCCTTTTTCATTACAAAACGATTGAATATCATGTAAGTCTTTAGCTTGCCATTTATCCATATCCATTGCTATCCAAAGTTCGTATTCTCCACCATCTTCATACTCTCTTGCCGCTTTTTCGGCATTCGTTTGAAGGTGTTTCGGTGCGCTTTTACCCGATTCATTCGGAATTGCAATCACTTTTAATCGACGAGAAAGACCATCAAAATAATTGAAATACTGAACCTCTCTACGTTCACCTTCACAGATAATCAGAAAGAGTTTAGCATCTCGCCACGGCGCAACTTTTTGATATTTTAGCTTATTAAGTAGTGGCATAATCGTTCCAATTTAAGTTTTTTAGAGGACTCAAAAAAGGAATTGCCCCATAACGTCCATTCAAATATCCTTTGCGAATATCTTTCGTTTTGTGTTCTTTAAATTCACTCAAAGGATACATATCAGAACAACCAAATTTATCTTTTTCCATGAACCAAATTTCATCAGGACGTAAAAGTTCTTGGTCAAGAAGGTTCGATTCGTGTGTTGTAAAAATCAATTGCCCTTTTGTATTTTCGGTTGTTGAAAATTTTTCAATAATCGTTTTCAACAAAGCGGGATGAATACTACGAGCGATTTCATCAATCACAACGACGCTCGGATTCAAAATTACTTGACTCAACATCACCAAATAATCTAACAGCCGTTTTGTTCCGTCAGAAAGTTGATATAAATGAAAATTAGTTGCTGTTCCATCTTTTAATTGATGCTTAAATAATAATCGTTTAACCACTATTTCACCTCCTTCCTCTATTGCAATCGCAAAATCTTGACTATTTTTTAAAGGAAGAAAATCAGCATCGTTATTTCTTAAATCGCGACTTATTTCTCTTGCGTTTAATGTTTCATTTGCACCAAAATAGGCTTCAATTGCTTTTGTTTCGACTACAATTTCTTGAATACCTGTATGAAATGCTTTGATTAAATGATTGGCAAAAGCGTTAAATTCTTTGTCTCGTGCTAGTAAATAGATTAGATTATCTGCTTTTTTGGAAGGGGTGATTATTTCTAGATTTTTGAACCAGTTAGTTACTATCAGTGGTTTTACTTGAAGTAAATTAGATAAGTGATAGTTTACTGAAAAATCAGAGTCTAAAAAAACCTTAAAATAATTTTCTAGATATTTTTCATTTACATCTTTTTCAAACTTAATATATATTTCTTTTCTTTCAAAAATAAGCTCTGGCTCACCTTTCCCAAAATTAGTCTCATATAATTCTTCCGTTTTAATAAGACCATTCAATATTTCAACAGCATACCAAAACGTTTGTCCTTCTGCCAAAAATTCAATACCAATTGTTTGAGGTTTTTCAAACGGTGCATCTTGTAGTAAAAACGGTGCATTTGCTAAGTCATTCGGTACTTTTCCATTCACTACAATTTCTTTCAAAAAGCTCAACGCTTTTACAAAATTCGACTTACCCGAACCATTTGCGCCATAGATAGCAGCCATTTTTAATAAAGAAAAATCCTTATCAATGGCGTATTTATGATGAGACAATCTATTTGCTAGATGCGGATAAGGAAACATATTGAACTCGCGTTCTGCGCCAAAAGATAAAACGTTGTTGATAACTAATCGAATGAGCATAACGTAATTTTTTTTCATAAAAAAGAAAAACACTATTCAAATATGACCTTTTTTCAATCATAAACCAATTTATAACGAAAAAAAATCACGCAAGGGTGTTTTTTTTGGAAGCGAGAGGAGAGACCACCCTTTGGGCTACGAGAAGCGAGATGTTATAGCGACTTTTAAAAGTTCACGCTTAATCTCACTTCTCGTAGCCCGAAGGGCGGTCTCTCCTCTCGCTTCTAATTAATCTTTCACGATTTCTCTTGTTCCAATTTTATCAATTACAAACGAATACTCAAACGCCATTTCTTTGATGCGTTCATATCGACCAGATGCACCACCGTGACCTGCGCCCATATTAGTTTTGAGTACTAAAGTGTTATCATCCGTTTTGTAATCACGAAGTTTGGCAGCCCATTTGGCAGGTTCCCAATACTGAACGCGTGGATCATTCAATCCGCCTGTGATTAACATATTCGGATAATCTTTCTTTTCCACATTATCATAAGGCGAATAAGAAAGCATATAATCGAAGTATTTTTTCTCATTTGGATTTCCCCATTCTTCATATTCCGTAACCGTCAAAGGAATGGTTTCGTCCAACATCGTATTCATTACATCCACGAAAGGCACATCTGCCACCACGACTTTGAAAAGCTCTGGACGCAAATTCGTCACTGCCCCCATCAAAAGACCACCAGCACTTCCACCAGAAATAGCCAATTTATCCGAAGTGGTATATTTTTCTTTGATTAAAATTTCCGCGCAAGCAATGAAATCCGTAAAGGTATTTTTCTTATTTAAAAACTTACCGTCTTCATACCATTTACGTCCCATTTCGCTACCGCCTCTGACGTGTGCCATCGCAAATACATAGCCTCTATCCATCAAACTCAATCGAATAGTAGAAAAATACGGATCCATATTTGAGCCATAAGAACCATAGCCATATAAGTAACAAGGGTTTTCACCGTCGCGTTTCAAGCCTTTGCGGTAAGAAATTGACAAAGGAACTTGCGTGCCGTCAGGTGCAGTTGCCATAATTCTTTCTGTTGCATAATCCGACTTTTCATAACCGCCTTTGACTTCATAGACTTTCTTTTCTATAAATTCGCGCGTATTCATATCATAATCATACACCGTTCGAGGCGTAATCAATGACGAATAAGTCATTCGAAAAGTCGTGCTATTAAACTCTGGATTGTCGCTGCCGAAGTAAGTATAAACGGCTTCAGGAAATTTTATATCATGGTTTTTGCCTGTTTTTAAATCATAAACAGTAATATTTTTTAAACCATTTTTGCGCGTATAAATCAACAAATGATTTTCGAATGCTTCTACCGAACTGACTAAAACGTTGTCATCGTGCGTTATAAAAGGCTTCCAATTTGACTTAGCAGGAGTTGCCGCATCGACTGTCATCACTTTAAAGTTAAGCGCATTTTCATTCGTTTTAATATAAAATTTATCTCCATGATGGGTTACACTATATTCAACACCTTGTTTTCGTGGAGTCACTTTTTTGAATAAATCCATTGGATTATCAGCATTGAGATATTGAATTTCAGTAGTGATTTTACTACCCAAATACATCATAATGTATTGCCCGCTTTTGGTACGATATGCCGAAAGAAAATATCTATCGTCCGTTTCTTCATACACCATTAGGTTCAAAGACGGGTTACCAAGTTGCATTCGGTGCAAGCGATAAGGACGATGTGCGTCATCTAGCATGGTATAAAAAACAGTTTTATTATCATTTCCCCAAGCAAGTGTCCCTCCTGTTCGGGTGATTTTGTCAGATAATAATTCGCCTGTTTCAAGATTTTTAAAATAAATATCATAGTACTCCGAGCCATCTGTGTCCATTCCATAAGCCAATGTTTTGTGGTCAGGACTTACTTCAAAAGTTCCAAGGCTAAAGTATTTTTTACCTTCTGCCAATTCATTTCCATCCAAAAGAATTTCTTCCGATGCTTCTAAATTACCTTTTTTACGGCAATAAATTGGGTAATTTTTTCCTTTTTCAGTGCGAGAATAATAAAAATAACCGCCTTCTTCAACAGGCACAGATAAGTCTGTTTCGTTGATTCGGCCAACCATTTCCTTAAAAAGTTCTTCTTGCAAATCCTTAGTATGTGCCGTTACAGACTCCATATAAGTATTTTCGGCTTTCAAATAATTCAAGACTTTTTCGTTGGTACGCTTATCATCTCGTAACCAATAATAATCGTCACTCATCACGACACCATTAATAGTATCGACGTGTGTTATTTTGTCCGCTTTGGGTGGTTGTATGTTTGACATATTTTTTTCTGTTGTATTTTGGCAACTATTTAATATAAAAATAAGAATGCTCAATTTGATTAATAGCTTTTTCATTGCGTAGTATCTGTTTGAATATAAACTTTAAGCGTATGTTAAACGCTTCTTTAGTTTAAAAAAAATAATGGTTAGTTGAGCATCATAACAAGGAATCAATTTTCAAAAATAGATAAATTTTATGGTTAGTTAGAAGATGTTGAAATTTTAGTAATTTTGCAATCTACATTTTTATTAAAAGACTCTAATGAACAACTCAAATCGGAACTATTTATTTTTCGCCATAGCTGTTTTTTCTTTCTTTTTCTTACCTTCTTTAGGTCAAGAAGGTATGTTTTTGGATGGTACACTTTACGGTTGCCTTGCCCGAAATATGGCGATTGGTCAAGGTAGTTTTTGGATGCCTTATTATACCGAAGCGATTTTAAAATCCTTCAATGGACATTCTCCTTTGATGTTTGGGATTGAGTCTATTTTCTTTCAATTATTTGGAAATGCCTTTTGGATTGAGCGATTATTTTCGTTGGTTCTAATGATATTTTTATTGGTTGGAGTCCGCTTGACTTGGCAAAATGCACTTCCAAATTTTAAAGAAAAATACTGGATTCCTATTTTATTTGTTCTTTTGATGCCTGTCATTTCGTGGAGTTTCAAGAATAACATGATTGAAAATATGGTTGCCGTTGGAGCTATTTTTAGTGTATTTTTTATTCAAAAAGCATTAAATCAGCCCAAAATCAGTTTTCGTTATCTATTTATTGCTGCTTTATTTTTGCTAAGTGCTTTTCTTTCAAAAGGACTAATTACGTTGTTTCCTTTGGCTACGGTTGCCTTTTATGCTGTGTCTCATCGTGATTTTTCTAAAAGGATAATTTATTCACAGTTTACTTTTGCGGGTATTTTTATTGGATTAATATTCCTTTTATTTTTAATAAGTCCTGCTGCTCAAGAGAATGTTTTAGGTTCTGTTTCGGCACATTTGCAAGTTTCGCAGTCAAGTAACACTTCTAATAATTGGCTCATTTTGGAGCGATTAATATTAGAAATATTGCCATTAGTTGGACTTACTCTTCTAGCTTTTGGTATTGGATATCAACAAAATAAAAAAGGAAAATCCATTCTTTTAAAAACGGCTGATAATCAAAAAAAGGCTTGGTTTTGGAGTTTGGTTGGCTTGTCAGGTTCGTTGCCGATTTTGATGAGTAGCAAACAATCAGGTTATTATATTGTGCCTGCTTTACCTTTTTTGGCTTTAGGTATTGCGGCTTTTGGCGTGCCTATTTTTTCTTTTTTTATAAAAAAAATAAACACTAAACGCGCAGTTCAAAATGGTATAAAAATCGTTAGTATTCTGATATTTAGTTTATCTATTTTTCTGATGTTTAAAAATTGGAATACTTACAATCGCGACCAAGCGATGATTGAAGATATTAAATTAATGAGTCAATATATTGACAGTAAGGAGGTTTCAATTATCAACGAAAATCGTTCTAATTGGCAATTGATTGCTTATTTTCAAAGATATGAATATGTGAGTTTATTCTCAAAAGAAGAGAAAACATGGTTAGTTCTGAATAAAAACACGCCTGTTATTGATGGTTATGAAGTTGTAAAGTTGAAGGCTGGTGAGGTTTTAGAATTGTTTAAATTGTGCAGAAAAGTGGATTAAAACTCTAATCAAAAAGGTCAAATATTCATTATAACATTTGACCTTTTGATTATTAATAGGCTAATTTCACTACACCCAATTAATCACCTTCCCTTTATTTTTACTCTTTAAAGTACTTGGAATATTAGTTAAAATTTCCTCCTGAAATGCATCAATTAGCTTCTTTTTCATAAAAGAACGATGAATAACTAAGCTAACCTCACGGATAGGTTTCGGCTCATTAAAGCTTTTCAAATACCTAATTTTTGATGCTTCCATGCCATAAGTTGCCAACTCTGGCAATAAAGTATAGCCAGATTGATGCTCAACTATTCGCTTCAAGGTTTCGAGACTTCCGCTTTCAAAGCGTAATTGTCCTGTATTCTCCCAGCTTTTGTCAGCACAAAAATTAGCGACTTGAGTACGAAAACAATGCCCCTCTTTGAGTAACCACATATCATCTAGCTTCAATTCATCTACATTAATTTTTGTGCGATTCGCAAAAGAGTGCGTCTTAGAGGCATAAAGCATAAAGCTCTCATAAAATAAAGGAATTTCAACCAAACTCTTTTTATTAATTGGAGTAACCAATATTCCCAAATCAATCAAATCATTGTTGAGTTTATATATAATATCGCTTGATAGTAGTTCCTCAATTACTAGCTTAACATTAGGGTATTTCTTCAAAAATTTAGTTATGAATAAAGGTAGAAGATAAGGACTCAAAGTCGGAATAATTCCAACTCTCAACTCTCCTCCCATTTCATCTCGTTCATTTTCAACGATTTCTTTTATTTTGTAACTCTGCCGAACGGCTTCTCTAGCTTGCGCTATAATCTGTGCGCCAATATCTGTAGTCAAAACAGGCTTTTTACTTCTATCAAAAATCAAAATGCCTAATTCCTCCTCAATTTTTTTAATTTGCATACTCAATGCAGGTTGAGAGACAAAACATTTTCCTGCCGCTTCTGCGAAGCTTTTATAAGTATCAACAGCAATTATATATTCTAGTTGAATAATCGTCATTTCTTGTTATAATTTACTTAGTAATTTTGGTTCTTTGATAAATTTCTTAGGTTCTGTAACCTAAATGATCTATTTTTTTATAAAAAAGAAGTCCAACAAATATAAGATATAATTATAATCATCTAAAGATAACATCATTATTTTTTATAAACTTTTAATTAAAAATCATGTCAAATACCTTTAAAACTTTACTTTGTTTTTCTTTTCTGTTGCTTTCTATTGCATCGTGGGCGCAGACCATAGCCGAAAAAACAACTAACATGGTCAAATATGAAGGCTATTTCAATTTTTATTTTGAACCTGTGAATGCTAAAATTTGGTTAGAAATTGATAAACTTGACCACGAGTTTCTATATGTCAATTCATTAGCGACAGGAGTTGGCTCTAATGATATTGGGCTTGATCGTGGACAATTGGGAGACCAACGGATTGTCAAATTTACAAGAATAGGCTCTAAAGTTTTTATGATACAACCTAATTATCGCTATCGCGCCATTTCTGATAATGCCGATGAAGTACGCGCTGTCAAAGAAGCTTTTGCTGAATCGACATTAGCTGGTTTTTTTGTATCAGCCGAAGAAAATGGAAGTGTTTTAGTTGATGTTACTTCTTTTTTAATGCAAGATGCACATAACGTTAGCGGCAAATTACAAAACAATAATCAAGGAAGTTATGCTGTCGATGCGTTACGTTCGGCGATTTATATGCCACGAACGAAAAATTTTCCAAAAAACACCGAATTTGAAGCACAACTTACTTTCAGAGGAAAAGCCACAGGCAGCAACATTAGTTCTGTTACTCCTACTCCTTCCACAATTACAGTTCGACAGCACCATTCTTTTATAGAACTGCCTGACACCAATTATCAACCGCGCGAATTTGACCCTAGAAGTGGGTATTTTTTCACGTCTTATTTTGATTATGCAACTCCGATAGGTGAACCGATGCAAAAGCGTTTTATAAAAAGACATCGACTTCAAAAGAAAAATCCCGCAGCAGCAATCAGCGAACCTGTCGAGCCAATCATTTATTATTTGGATAGGGGAACGCCTGAGCCTGTACGCTCAGCATTACTAGATGGTGCGCGTTGGTGGAATCAAGCCTTTGAAGCGGCTGGCTACAAGGATGCTTTTATCGTCAAAATAATGCCCGAAAACGCTGATATGATGGATATTCGATATAATGTCATTCAATGGGTACATCGTTCTACGCGGGGTTGGTCGTATGGTGCTTCTGTCACTGACCCGCGAACTGGCGAGATTATGAAAGGTCATGTTTCCTTAGGTTCTTTGCGTGTTCGACAAGATTATTTGATTGCTCAAGGTTTACTTTCACCTTTTGAAAATGGTAAAAAAGCTGATCCTAGAATGCTCGAAATGGCTTTAGCTCGATTACGTCAATTGTCTGCACATGAAGTTGGACATACGCTTGGTTTGTCTCATAATTTTGCAGCAAGCGTTAATAACCGTGCTTCTGTAATGGATTATCCGCATCCATATATTACAATTGATGAGGCTGGAAAGTTAGACTTTTCTAAGGCTTATGATACCAAAATTGGAATGTGGGACAAACGAGCGATACTTTTTGGTTATCAAGACTTCCCTTCTGATACAAATGAGAATGCAGCTTTAAAAGCATTTTTAAAAGAAAACAAAGAGAAAAAATACCTTTATCTAACCGATCAAGATGCTCGCTCAAAAGGGAGTTCACACCCGTTGGCGCACTTATGGGATAATGGTAATTCTCCTGCTAAAGAACTAAGCCGAGTTATGTCAGTTCGCAAAATGGCATTAGCTAATTTTGGTGAAAATAGTATTCCAGAAGGAATGCCAATGGCAACATTAGAGAATGTACTTGCGCCGTTATATCTTTCTCATCGTTATCAAATTGAAGCTGCATCCAAAATAATTGGTGGTGTTGCTTATGATTATTCTATAAATGGAGATGCGGAAAACATCCAATTTCCTAGTAAAAATGAACAAACTGCCACACTTAAGTTATTGCTTAATACCATTAGTCCTAATGAACTTGCATTACCTCTAAGTATTATCGAACTTATTCCGCCACAACCTCAAGGCTATAACAGAAGTAGAGAAAATTTTAAATCTCGTACAGGAATTACATTTGATTATTTGGCTGCCGCCGAAAGTATCACGAATCATACTTTAACCTTATTGTTCAATATTGAAAAGTTAGGAAGAATTGAGTTAAATCATTCTTTGAATGATAGTCAAATGTCCTTAGAAGAATATCTAGAAGCTATTATTAATAGTACTTGGAAGACAGCCATTTCAAAAGAAAAACAATATGCTGCACTTCAAAGAATGGCTCAAACACAGGTTCTACATCAATTAATGAAAACTTCTATGAATGAGCGCGCTCACGGGCAAGTTCGAGCGATGGCTTATAATAAGTTATTACGACTAAAGTTGTTAATGGAAAATCGAGTTTCTTCTCTAACCTTAATTGGTAAAGAGTCTTCTGAAGCACATTATCGCTGGAATGTCTTTCAGATTGAGCAATTTTTATTACATCCCGAAAAGGTCAAAATTCCTACACCTGCCAAAATTCCTGATGGTTCACCGATAGGTTGTCATCATTGATATTATTGTAGAGACGTTGCAGCAGTAGAGACGCTGCACTGCAACGTCTCTACTGCACTGCAACGTCTCTACTGCACTGCAACGTCTCTACAAAAAAAAATACCAATCAGTCATTTCGACCGATTGGTATTTTTTTCAATTTATGCAGTGCTATTTTTTCTAAGCAGTAGTTACTTTATTGTGATTATCCAATGTCTGTTTAATCTCAATAACCTCATAAGCTTCGATAATATCTCCAGCTTTCATATCAGAGTAATTGGTAATTGTCAAACCACATTCGAAGCCAAATTTGACTTCTTTTGCATCATCTTTAAAGCGTTTCAATGAAGATAATTCTCCAACAACACCTTCTTTCTTAGGATATACTACAATACCTTCTCTAATCACACGGATATAAGAGTTTCTTGCAATTTTACCTTCTTTGACATAACAACCAGCGACTGTACCAACCTTACTAATCTTGAATACATCTCTGACTTCCACTTCTGCAACCTGTTTTTCTTCTCTCTTAGGTTCAAGTAAACCTTCGATAGCAGAACGAATTTCTTCGATTGCATCATAAATGACTGAGTACATCTTGATTTCGACACCTTCTTTTTCTGCCAATGCTTTGGCATTGCTTGAAGGACGTACTTGGAAACCAATAATAATAGCATCCGAAGCCGAAGCCAATAATACATCTGAATCCTTGATTGGACCAACTGCACGGTGAACAATTTTCACCTGTACCGTTTCTACTGATTGTTTCAATAATGAATCTGCTAAAGCCTCGATAGAACCATCTACATCACCTTTGATGATTAAGTTCAACTCTTTAAAGTTACCTAATAATCTACGTCTGTTAATGTCATCTAAACTCACACGCTTCATGGCACGTTGCTGCTGTTCACGGGCAATCTGCTCACGCTTACTTGCTAATGATTTGGCTGCTTGTTCGCTTTCCATTACCTTGAACTTCTCACCTGCTTGAGGTGCTCCATTCAATCCTAATATTAATACAGGAGTAGCTGGACCAGCTTTTTTGATGCGTTTTCCACGCTCATTGAACATTGCTCTAATTCTACCAGAATGAGCACCACCCACGATAGGGTCTTTTACTGTCAATGTACCGTTTTGAACCAAAATCTTCGTAACATAACCACGACCTTTATCCAAAGAAGCCTCTAATACAACCCCTGTTGCTGGTCTTACTGGATTTGCTTTCAATTCTAGTAACTCTGCCTCCAAAAGGATTTTCTCTAATAACTCATCGATATTAGTACCTTTTTTAGCTGATATATCTTGTGACTGATATTTACCACCCCATTCTTCAACAAGGAGATTCATCGTCGATAATTCTTGCTTAATTCTATCAGGATTTGCTCCTGGCTTATCAATCTTATTGATTGCAAAGATAATCGGAACACCTGCTGCTTGAGCGTGACTGATTGCCTCTTTCGTTTGTGGCATCACACTATCATCAGCCGAAACGATGACTACTGCAATATCCGTTACTTTAGCACCACGCGCTCTCATTGCCGTAAAGGCTTCGTGACCTGGCGTATCTAAGAAAGTAATTTTCTTATTATTTTCACCAACTTTCACTTCGTAAGCTCCAATATGCTGTGTAATTCCCCCTGCTTCACCGTCAACTACATTCGCATTACGAATATAATCCAGTAAGGAAGTTTTACCATGATCGACGTGTCCCATTACAGTAACAATCGGCGATCTTTCTTTCAAGTCAGCAGGATCATCTACAAAGATATCCTCTTCTTCGATTTGCTCCTCTACATTGATAAATTCTACCTCATGGTCAAATTCAAGTGCT
>CAKZLT010000469.1 GCA_937127195.1 uncultured Saprospiraceae bacterium | reverse complement strand
ATTTAAAAGCACTAAAAAAATGAACCGTAGCGGTGCTATGCTTAATTTTTTAAGCACTTTTAAATAAAAAAATAAAGCTATATAGTGGTGCAACTTATTTATTATTCTTCACTAAGGGCTTTTCTTCTATAGTTCTTAATGTTTTTACTACTATTTTGAAATCATGCAAAATATAAGCAACAGGTTTCTCACTTCATTTAAATTTTTATATTTTTTTAAAATAAATAAGTATTTTTTACCTTGATAGAGTTTACAGGTATTTCTGTATTTTTTTTAATATTAGTATCACATATTAATTACTTTTCTCCTATAATAAATCACACTAGTAACATAAGAAAACAAAATTAAATAATTTTGTTTTCTTATGTATTCTATAAATCTACTAGGTATGAATATCACTCAAGAAGAAGAACAAACATTAAGTCAAGTTTTTCAACCTTCTCAGCAAGATTTATTTACTTTATTAGACCACCTGCCTTTGATGGTTTCTATAATCAATAAGGAATTAATTTGTGAATTTTGTAATAAAACTTTCCTCCTTAATAAGGAAAAACAATTGGAGAAAACTATTGGTAAACCTATCCAAGAGATATGTCCTAGTTCATTTCATATCATGAAAAAGCATATTCAAGTGGTTCTAAATGGGGTAGAAGTCACTTTTCAAGAAGAATTTACCACTAATAATAAAAAGTGTATTGTGAATGGAAAGTTCACTCCTAGATATGATAATGATGAAAAAGTAAATGGCTATTTTTCTTATATTGAAGACATTACTAGTCAAAAAAATGCTGAAAATGAACTGAACTCTTATAAGAATAATTTAAAAGAACTCGTCATAGAACAAACGAAAGAGTTGAAAGGAATCAACAAAGATTTAGAGACTTTTACCTATTCTATCTCCCATGATTTGCGAACACCACTCCGATACATTGAAGGTTTTTCTAAATTATTGAAAAGAAAAATCGTCATTGATAATGAGGAAGTAGAACGTTATTTTAGTCATATTTCGGAAGGGATTCAGAATATGTCTGCAATGATAGATGCTTTATTAAACTTTTCTAGAATAGGAAGAAGAAATATAAATAGGAGAACGGTAGATATGAATGAGGTGGTTGAAGAGGCAATTACGGAATTTACTCATATTTCTAGCGAAAGAAATATTAAATGGAAAATCGGAAAACTTCCAATGCTTTTTGTTGATCCTGTTCTTATTCTAATGGTTTTTGAAAATTTAATTTCTAATGCTATTAAGTTTTCAAAAAATAATAATAATACGCTCATTGAAATTCAAGCACTTGAAACTCCTGATGAAGAAGGAAAAACAACTATTTATGTCAAAGATAATGGTGCTGGATTTGATATTAATTACTCGAATAAGTTATTTGGTGTTTTTCAACGATTACATAGTCAAGAAGAATTTGAAGGAACGGGAATTGGATTGGCAAATGTCAAAAGGATTGTAGATAAACATAGTGGTTCTATTAGGATTGAAGCAGAAGAAGGAAATGGCGCAACTTTTTATGTTACTTTATAAAAAATCGGGTTAGTTTTTTTACTAACCCGATTTTATTTGGCTCTATATGACTTAGGTTGGTTGATATTTTCAAAAAATAGATTATCTCAAACTTCAATCAAACCTTATAGATTTTTAAAACCTATAAGGTTTAGAGAATCAAGTACTAATGACCAACTCAAATCATATAGAACCTTTTATTTTTCTTCACTAAACTAACTTTTTGACTTGGGTATCATTATTTAATTTTAAATCACTTCCTAAATTAAGTAAATTTAAACCTGGTTTTTTTCCTATTTCAATACTTCCCAAATCTTCTTCAAAACCTAATGCCTCCGCTCCATTAAGGGTCGCCCATTTCAAAAGAACTTCAAAAGGGACGTAAGATTGATAACGCGCAATCGCTTTCATTTCTTCCAAAATGGACAATTGCCAATTAGAAGTCAAGCTATCTGTACCAATAGTCATCCGAGCTTCTGCATCCAAGAATAATTTATAATTGGGTAATCTATTTTCTATGTATAAATTAGCATTAGGGCAAGTTGCCCAATATACTTTATCGTTCCAAGCATTTGCAGCTTCAATATCTTCTGCCGAAGTCAATGTGTTATGAACAAATAAAGTCCGCTGAGATGCGTCCATTTGTTGAAGTGCATAATGAATAGATGTTTGTTGAGTGGCTTCAAACTTGTCTAAGTTAATACCAAATGAATTATAAAAGTCTATAAATCCGCCTGATTTTGATAAAAATAATTCGTTTTCAGGTGGTGTTTCTTCATTATGAATACTAATTGTTGTGTTCTGATGTTCTGAATTTGAGTTATTTATCAATTCAAATAAACGCTCAGAAACACTGTAAGGCGCATGAGGAACACAAATTTTTCGGCTGCCATTCACTAATTCCAATTCATCGTAAACCGATTTGTATTTATCAAACTCTACTTGAGCGGTCTCATCTTGAAGGAAATCAAAAAACTCTATAAAAGTATAATATCTCAAATTCCCCTTTGACTTTTGCCCAAAAGTATCCGTTACATTAGATATATCACCAACTGCAACAATTCCATTATCAATCATCTCTTGTTCGGCTACTGCAATTGCTTCTAGTATCTCAGGTTTTGGAACATCGCGTTTCGTTACAACACCTACGATAAACGGTATCAATCCAGTTCCGGTATCTACCTTTCCTTTCATGTGAGAAAGCTCCAAATGACAATGCGTATTTATGAATCCAGGAATAATCACACCTTCATGAACCTCTAATTCGCTTGTTTTGTAATCTATTCTTTTTCCTATTTTTAAAATTTTCCCGTTCTCATCTACTTCGATTACTCCCTCTTTGATAGGCGCACTACTAACTGGGAATATATAATCTGCTGTTATTTTTCGCATATTTTTTTCTTAAATTTCATTCATAAAGACCAACAAATATAGTCAACTTTTTTCATCAGAATTAATCAAGATAAGTAGGTTTTTTAACAAAAAATAAAAAAACTATTTTTAAAGCTTCTATGTTTAAAAAAGCATAAAAAGCTCAATTATTGGTTCTACTAAAATAAACCATTAATTTTGTAGCCAATAATATCTTTTTTAAATTAAAAATAATAAAATGGCATATACTGTTTCTAATATGTTGCCCTTAGGCACACTAGCACCCGATTTCACACTTCCAGATACTGTTTCTGGAAAAACACTTAGCTTATCAGATATAAAATCAGATAAAGCCACTTTGATTATTTTTTCTTGTAATCATTGTCCTTATGTCCATTTCGTCAATGATGAAATAGTCAATATTGCAAACGACTATCAACCTAAAGGCGTTTCAATAGCCATCATTTCAGTCAATGACATAGAGCGTTATCCTCAAGATGCTCCTGAAGAAATGACCAAATTTGCAGCAGAATCTGGTTATACTTTTCCATATTTATATGATGCATCTCAAGAAATAGGCAAAGCTTATGACGCAGCTTGTACCCCAGATTTTTATGTTTTTGATGGTGATTTAAAATTGGCTTATCGTGGTCAAATGGATGATGCGCGTCCTTCCTTATCTATGCCTGTAACAGGAAAAGACCTTCGTGCCGCTCTAGATGCCGTACTTACAGGCAATCCAGTAAACGAAAAACAACGCCCTAGTGGAGGTTGTGGCATTAAGTGGAATAATTAAATGAATTAGCGAGATATGTTTTTTGTAAAAAATAAAACGTTTATTTCATATCTCGCTATTTCTTTATTTTTCTTCACTTATCAAACCAATCAATCTATATCAAATGACTTCCGCCAAATTTAGCTACGAACAAATTGAGTCATACATTGAAACTAATTATAGTAAGGCTATACAAAAGCCAATAAAAAAGAATATTTCTGATATTGATTTTCCAAAAATGTATTGGAAAGATGATGATTTAGGAGAAGTTCCTTTATCTTTTATTCGCTTCTTATTTATTGCAGCTAAAAGTTTTCAGGAATATAATCCTCTTCTTAAACAAAAAGGAGAAGCTATCTATAAGATGATTGACCCCAAAAGCGGTGAAGTATTTGCCAATAAGCTTTTGGAATTAATAGAAGAAAAAGGCGGTTTTTATAAAAAAAATGAATTCCTATTTACTCCAATGGCTCGACTTGGTGGCTCAAAAGTAATTCAAGCGGTCAAAAATGCTATTATTTCTAAAAAACGAGCTAACCTTGTTACTCTTTTATCTATAAATGCTTCACTTGAAGCGGCTAAAGCACTCAATGAAATTCCTAAATTTTTCAAATCAAAGCAAGGAAAAACCGTTCTTGCTTGTAAAAAAGGTTTCAAAAAGATTGCTACAAAAATGGGAATGACTTCACTCGAATTACAGGATGAACTTATTTCAGATTTTGGTTTTATTGATTTCTATTTCCCCTTTAAAACAAATAAAAACGAATTATTTAGAGCTTTTATTAACAGTCAATTCAAATTAGAATATATTAATGATAATGAAAAAACGCGTAAAACACCACCGCCTCAAATACCAATTGAATTAAAGAATCATTTCAAAGTATTAGCTAAAGAAATTAGAACTTTAACTAAAGAACAGAAAAAAACATTAGAACAAGCGATGGTTACAGGAAGGCTTTGGAAAAAAGCTTCTTGGGAAAAGCATTTTTTAAAAAAGCCGCTAATGTTTCTTTTTTCGCAAACTATACTTTGGGCTTATCTAGATGAGAAAAATAAAATAATCGAACCGTTCATGGTTGCTCAAGACCAAACATTAGAAAATTCAGATTATGATGAAATTAGCTTACCTGAAAATGTAAAAATAAAAATTATTCACCCCATTGAATTGACAAATACTCAAATAAAACCATGGTTAAATTATCTTCAAGATAATGAAATAATCACACCATTTAGCCAACTTGATCGACCAATTTATATTCCTTCTTCTAATATTCTAAATCAAAAGAATCTACTAGAATTTTCGGAAAAAAAATGTTTAAATATAGTAGGAAAAGCCGAAAGAAGTGGCTGGGAACGTGGAACAATTGGCGATGCGGGTGCTGTACTAACCTATTTTAAGACCTTCGAAGCTGCTAATGTTGATGTTTTTGTCCAAACGGAAGGCTTATCAATTGGCTATAACTACGATTGCACCTTTGGTCGATTGTATTTTGTGAGACATGGCTCAGTTGATACTAGCCCTTATGCTTATGACGATCCAAGAAGCAATTTTGACACTAGATTATTACCGCTGAAAAGTATTCCGAAAACGATTTTTTCAGAAGTAATGAAAGATATGAATTACTTTGTGGGAGTTTAAGTACCAATATTGCGACGTTATTTTGCTTTTTTATAAAAAAATAGCCCCTTAGTGAAGAAAAATAAATAACTAGCACCATTCTACTTTTTCTTTGTTCTATTTAAAAGCACTTAAAAAACGAACC
>CAKZLT010000468.1 GCA_937127195.1 uncultured Saprospiraceae bacterium | reverse complement strand
TAATCCTGCCGCCGCTGGAGTTGGTATTCATCAAATCATTTATTTATATGGCGTTGCACCATGTCAAACATCAGATACACTCAGTATTACGGTACAAGGAATTAATGTAAACATAACAGATAATGATTATACTGTTTGTAATATAGATGCGACTACAAAAACATTATCTGCTACGCCTTCTGGCGGAACATGGACAGGAACTGGTGTTAATTCAACAGGTACATTTATTCCGAGTACTTTATCCTCAGGTGCTAATGTTTTTACTTATACTTATACAGATTCTAATACAGGTTGTACCGCTTCGGATAGTGTTACAATTACTCAAATAAATTGTACGATATTTTCAGGATTAGACAAAACGGTCTGTATTAACACACCTGCATTTGATTTGACAGGGAATCCTACTGGAGGAACATGGTCTGGGACAGGTATTACATCAGCATCCTCAGGAACATTTAATCCTAGTATAGCAGGAATTGGTGTACACGCAATTACTTATCAAGTAGGTGTGAGTACCGATGATATTCTCATCACAGTAACCGCTTTGCCAACTATTACAATACCAGATACGACTGTTTGTAATAATGCTAATAATATTAACCTAATTGCAACTCCAACAGGAGGTAATTGGACATCAGGAACAGGATTAATTAATAGTTCTGGTTTATATAATACCATATTGGGTGGTGGGGTAGGAGCTGCTCAAAAGGCTACTTACGAATACACAGACTCCAATGGATGTAAGAATTCGGATAGCCTAAATATCATCATTCAAGCACCAATTGCAATAAGTGCGGGCGCGGATGATTTTATATGTATTAGTGCTAATACTTATGAATTAACGAATGGAACACCTTCGGGAGGAACATGGACAGGCCCAGGAATTATTGCCAACACTAGCCAAATTGATTTGAATGTAGCTGGTTTGGGAATTCATACTTATACTTACTCATTAGGAACAGGAACTTGTTTGGTTGTAGATGAAATGAAATTGAATGTGACTAATGACGTTTCTATTATTTTAGAAGATACCGTTTCGATTTGTCAGTCAACTACGGATTTTCAATTACCAACAGCTTCTCCCGCAGGAGGTGTCTGGGAAGGTGCAGGAATTACAGATGCCGTTAATGGTAAATTTACTACGACAGTAACAGGTATTAATAATACAGCAGGTGATTATTATGTTAGATATGTTTATGAAAAAGGAACAGCTTGTGAAGTCAAAGACTCTATCAAGGTTACTGTGATTAACAACCCTAAATCGACTTTACTCGCTTCGGTAAATGCGAATGGGGATACATTAACTTTTTGTCAAAGTAACTCTACCGAGCTTTTAAATTCAAGTTTTAATTATCTTAGTTCTACTAACCTTAGTACAGGAATGGTAATTAACTGGGCAGCTACTGGAGGTTCTACAAACTTAATTAATGCAAATACTGGAGAAATTGGTAAAAATAATCCAGGTATAGGAAGCTATGTATTGACACTTACTGATACGGTTACTTCTTGTTTTATTAATAAAAATTCTTTTGTTAATATAACAGAAGAACGAGAAGCTACCATTACAGTTAATAAAAATGAACTTTGTGCCACGGATGCCTTATTGATTTATACTACAAATGTGCAACCTGGAGATGTTTTGGAATTATACAGTGGCGGTACAGATAGTGATTCTTTAGTAGCTACAAAAACGGCAAATTCAAATTTTGAAACGTTTTCTATTACAAATATATCTAATGCATTAATTAGAGATCAAGACTCTATTTATGTAAAAATAGCTAATGCAAGTTGTGAGAAAAAATCCAACTCTATGAAGTTGACTATTCACCCACTTCCTGCATTGACTTTAGCCATTACTTCACCAAATACTTGTGCGAAATCTGATATAGTTATTACGGCTTCTGCAACCACTTTACCAGCAACTTCTCATGCTTATAAATTTGAAATATCGGCATTAGGGATTATACAAGATAGTACGCTTTCGACTTTTAAGTTTAATGCACAGAACGAAAATTCGATTTTTGTTGAAACTGATTATATTGATATAAATGGTTGTAAAAGAACCGCGTATGAGACCGTAATTGTCAACGAGTTACCAGATATTGATTTTTCTAATGATGATTTGAATGGTGATAGTACAATATGTAGTGATAGTCCAATCTCATTTACAGGAGCAATTAACAACTTGGTTGACGCAGACCTTTACACCTTTAAAGTCAATAACTTAGTAGTTCAATCAGACGGGTTTGAAGATGTTTATTTGACAGATAGTCTTAGGGAAAATAGCAAAGTTAAGTTAATTATTCTTACCGATGAACAATGTCAGGACTCTGTTTTTGTCAATATCAAAGTAGATACAATACCACAACTTGATATTATATTAAGTGATGCTTTGGTAGCAAGTGCTATTATTCCTAGTGGAAATGCCGAATGTCAAGGTGGAAGTGTAATGTTTAAAGATGTTTTATTACAAGGAAGTAATTATATTTTTTCTAACTTTATTGTAAATGGCACAGATACCATCCATCCCAATACACTAAACCAAGTTATTTATCCATTGTCTAATGGAACTGCAAATGCTTTTAATACTATTCAATTACGAGTCGCAACGCTAGGAGGTTGTACCGGAGAAGTAACGGATAGTCTATTTATAAAGCCATTACCTCAAGCTCCGATTTCATTATTTGCTGGAGATTCATTAAGAATTTGTTCGAGAGATATAGTGAATTTACAATTTCAAAATGCAAGTAATCCAATCAATACAGAATACTATTGGAATGTCACTAACTTTGGTGCGATAGGATTATCAATGGGAGATACACTCAAAGGGGATTCTACATTTGTTGTTCCGATTAACCTGTCTTCAACCGTGAATACTGCCATGGTTTCAGCCTATTCGTTATTAGATGGTTGTATAAGTGCAGATACATTAGGTTATACTATTCAGGTAAAACCTAAACCTGTAATGGGTAATTTACCAGATAAAGTATTCTGTGCTCAAGATACTTTTAATGTAAGTCCTTTCTCTGTTTCTCTTGCAAATAGTACTGTGCAATGGTTTAGAGATAATTTATCTTCTGTCAATTTGGGCGCAGCAAATGGTATTGGAAATATACCTAATTTTGTTATTCCTGGGTTTACGACTAGTTCAGAAATTACCAATTATAGCTCATTTGCCGAGCTTGAAGGGTGCTTCTCTGATACGGTCAGTTTTGAAGTTTTGATAAATGCTATTCCTGATAAACCCAATTTATATACACCAAATGGCGCGTCTTTCTGTGAAAATGATAGTGTATTTATTACCACAGAAGATTTAGCAGGTGCAAATGGAAGTAAATATGTCTGGGGAAATATAGATAATGGAACAACCGTAGAAACTTCTATTAATAAAATAGCGATTGCGTCGGTAGGTAATTATTTTGTTAGAATAGAAAATGGCGATTGTATCTCTAATCCGTCAGACACCATTCTTTTAAAAGAATTAGATAATGTTTCCATCATCACAGATCCCGCGGATAATAGTCGTGCTTATTTTGAAAATTTTGAATCAGCTACTACATGGACAGATAGTGAAGCATGGACAACAGGACAAGCAGAACTTTCTACACCATCTGATTGGAATATCGCACCGCCAAGTGGTTCTTATATTCAATCATTACCATATACAACAGATGTTACTCCCAATTCAAAGGTTTGGATTACAAGTGGAAATGGAACATCACATAGTGACGGACAGCAATCGTGGGTGTTAAGTCCTTGTTTTGATTTCACTGGATTACCAGATACCTCTGAAGTAATGCCTGTATTTGCTGCTTCTATCTTTATGGATGCTTTGAAAGGAGTCAATGGAATGTCCTTACAAGTAAAAGGAGCAGACAACAAATGGCGAACAATAGGACGAAGAGAAAGCCGAATATTAGGAGAAAACTGGTATGAAGATGGAAATAATATTTCAAGTGAACCAGGAGGGAATGCTAATGGATGGACTAGTTATTATTCCTCTCATGAAAATGAATGGCAATTGATTCGTTACCCTTTAGCCGAATTGGCAGAAGAGAAAGGGATACGTTTTAGATTTACCTTTTCTTCAACCAATTTATTTTCAAATAGTATTGACGAAGGTGCGGCATTTGATAATATTTGGATTGGAGCGAGTTACAAACCAACTTTAGTAGAGCAGTTTGTCGATTGGACAGGCACAACCGCTAATATAATGGAATTAGATGAATTATATGATGAACTAGATTTAGCATCTAATGATTCTTATAATAATCGCGTTTATGCTCAGTATCATTTGGATGATGCTATATATAGCGACATTAAAACCAATCAAGGTGAATTAAACTCGCGTGCATTATTCTATAATTATGATGTATTTAATTTAGGAGAGATGAAAACTAGGTTAAATGGAAACTTTAAAGAGGGGTTAACGGATTATTTCTTAGAAGAATACACTTATGGGGCTAATTCTGATAGCTTGCAAAGTTTATTAAGTGATGCACCATTTTCAAAACTTAAAAAAATCACAATAGAACGCCTGAAAAGTTCATTAGAACCAGCTTTATTCGCTATCAGTCCGATTGAAATATATCCTGATCAGAATAATAGTTATACATTTTATACAGAAATCAATGCTAGAGATACTTCATTACTACCATTGGAAAGCAATCGCGTAACAAGTATAGACTCGGCATTAAATAATGATAAAATAGTCATTAGGGCGATGATTGTAGAAAAAGCAATTTTTGATGTTAATTCAGGTGAAACATTAAGAAATGTTGTCCGCGAAATGCTGCCTAACCATGCAGGAACTTTATATAATGGTGGTTCTAAAAACCTTTGGTTGCCATGGACTCCTAATGCTGGATTGAATTTGAATAATACAGATATTATTGTTTATTTACAGCATATAGATACTAAAGAGGTATATACATCTCGAATGGGAAGTCAAGTTTTTGTATCGACAAAAGAAGTATTAAAAGAAGAAATAAATAGGATTTCTATCTTTCCAAACCCAGCACAGAATTATTTTGATGTGAATTTAGAAACGGAGCTGGACGAAGAAGCACAATGGAATATATATGACTTAAAAGGTCAATTAATCAAAAGCGGTGTTGTTCCTCAAGGAATTGTAAAACTGCGATATGGTGCAGAAGATTTGCCAGGAGGTGTGTATATTTATACAATTAATACCTCAAAAGGTCAATTGCCAGCCCAAAAAATAGTTATTGTAAAATAATGAATTCTAGTTTCTAGTAACTGAATACTAGCTTTTTCTTACCGTTGTTCGCGCTAATAACGATAGTAGAAAACAGGAATTAGTAACTAGCATAAAATACAAAATTGTAATGTCTAAAGTCACTTTTACAACCGACCTAGTAGATAGAATAAGACTTATAGCAGATGTTATGGCAT
>CAKZLT010000467.1 GCA_937127195.1 uncultured Saprospiraceae bacterium | reverse complement strand
ATCAATATTTACAGTTGCTTCAACAGAAATTTCATTTTTAGACCAGTTTTTTACAACAATGTTATTGGCAAACTTTACGTGAACCATAACATCTTCTATGTTATTTGCTTTTGTGTTTTCGGTTACTTTTTTTTGAGCTGATAGGTTGTTAAAAGCGCATAACAAGCCTATGAATAAGAGAAATCTTTTCATTTTTAGTGTTTTAAGTTATTTGTGAATTAGTTTTTGAGAATTATTTTTTACGTAAATAAATGTTTCCCATAGATGATCTTAATTTAATTTTTACACCACCATTATTTATGCTACTTGTAATTCTTTTA
The DNA here is from genome assembly GCA_937127195.1 of uncultured Saprospiraceae bacterium. Classification (GTDB taxonomy): domain Bacteria; phylum Bacteroidota; class Bacteroidia; order Chitinophagales; family Saprospiraceae; genus CAKZLL01. The sequence continues at coordinate 5,096 of CAKZLT010000467.1, read as the reverse complement.
GAGCCACTAACATTTTTCATTCCTTTTTTAGTTGGAATTTTTATTTCGAAATTTGTGTAAACCGTTCCGTTGGTTTTTAATTCTAAATTATATTTATTGTTAGGAGAGCTAGAAGGAGAACACTACAATTATGGAGACTCGGTTTCGCTTTCTGACTCCAAGACTTTATTAGAAAAGACTTTAGAATACTGTAGGAATATTTTTGATAAAAGGAAATTGGGCTATTCCGTTTGGAATATTTTGAATATATGGAGTGAATTGCGCGGACAGCTTTCTGGTTTAGATTTATCAGAATTGGATTTACGTGGTTTTTCTTTGAATGGAGTCAAACTGCAAAGTCAATCTCATACAGGAAATGGCTCGGTTTGTTTTAATAATACATTGATAGATAGAGAGGTTTTCTTGGGTAAGAGTGAAAGAGGTCGCGTTTTAGATGTTTGTTTTTCAAAATCGTTAAGTTTTCCAATGTCTTACTTTGGATATGGAAAAGAGGTTGTTTTGTTTGCAACTGCGTCGAGTGATGGGACGGTAAAGGTCTGGGAAATGGCGTCTAAAAAATGCTTTGATGTATTTGATGAAGCTAAAGAAGCGGTAACCGCAGTTGAGTTTTTACCTTGTGGACAATATGTAGTTGGTGTATCGAAAGATGGATTTTTAAGGATTTGGAACTTGAAAGAAGATGGTTTAGTTTTCGAAATTCAAGCGCATAAAGCTCCGATAGCATCACTTTCTATAAGTGATGATGGTACTCAAATAGCAACTTGTGGAGAAGACAATCTAGTCAAAGTTTGGAAAAGAGAACAGACAGACCTTTGGACAAAGATTCAAACAATTGGTGGACACACTAAAACAATTGAATGTGTTGCTTTTAGCCCTGATGGTCACTATTTGATTAGTGGTGCATGGGATAGAAGTATTCGTCTTTGGGATTTGCAATTAGGAGAAGTTTATTGGGTAAAACGGGATCATGTGAGTGTGATTAATGATGTCGCGTTTAGTCCTGATGGAAAGTTTGTGCTGAGTGGTTCGAGTGATGATACAATCTTAGAATGGTCATTGTCGGATGGGAAAGTACAACAAAAGTATTTTGACCACCATCAAGGTGTTAATAGTGTCAATTATTCGCCAGATGGACAATATATTGTTAGTGGTTCGAGTGATGAAACTATCAAAATATGGAATCGAAAAACAGGTGATTGTATTCAAACACTTCGAGGACATCAATATTATGTAAATGCAGTTATGTTTAGCCCTAATGGAGAACATCTGATAAGTGGTTCTGCTGATGGAATGGTGAAAATTTGGGAATTAGAAACGTATTCTTGTATCCAGACTTTTTCTAATTATAGTGGTTTGCACGTTCAAGGAATTGATTTTAGAGATTTACATCAAGATAGTCACTTGGGCAGTGCAGATAAATCACTTTTGAGACAGTATGGAGCAATTTTTAATAATGAAGATGAACAAATTTGGCATGAATTGGTGAATAGATTATGTTACTTATATGAAGAAGAATGATTTTTTCATATTACTGTACATTTTAGATTTGACCTCCCTTAATTCCTCCAAAAGAGGGAAATGTAGTAGCGTAGTTTCCCTCCTTCGGAGGGATTAAGGGAGGTTAAATCAGTGATATGGCATAAATATAAAAAATAGTAAGCGATGAATGATAAACACTTTTATTGGCGGCTATTAAAAGTATTCAACACCAGCCTCGCTGTCAGGCAGGTTCATCATTTCGCATTCATCATTCTTTACATCGTTTCTGTTCCTTCGCCTAATCCTAAGCCTTTTTTGAATGGGATTAGTTTTTATTTGAGTCCGTTTTTTGAGCGGTTAGCGTATTGGTCAGCCGTTGAAGTTTTTCAAATCAAAACGCCACTGCTTACCACTTTTATTTCTGATTCTACCATTCTTTATATTCATGTTTTCAACATTTTCATTATTGCTTTTGTATTAAGTATTTTTTCTCTTCTTATAAAAAATAAAAACAAATACAAGCATCAATTCAAATATATTACGATTGTTCTTATTCGCTATTATGTAGCTGCTCAAATGCTGCTTTATGGATTTAGTAAGGTTTTCAAATGGCAATTTTACGCGCCAGAACCTAATATTTTATACACGCATTTAGGTCAATTGTCAAATGACATTCTGTATTGGAGTACAATGGGAGGAAGTCGTTCTTATACTATTTTTGGAGGTGTTTTAGAATTACTTATTGCTGTTTTATTGCTATTTAGAAAGACGCAATTATTGGGCGCGTTGATTGGAATTGGCGTTTTGGCAAATGTTGTAGCTATCAATTTTAGTTATAATATTTCTGTTAAACTGTATTCGACTTTTCTTTTGTTTTTCTGTTTTTATTTGGTGGCATTGGAACGTAAACGGTTGTTTGTTTTCTTTTTTAAAAATGAAAAAACGCTACCCGAAACACCGTGGTTTCCAGTCTGGAAAACCGATTTACAAATCAGAACATACCGCGTTTTGAAGACTTTAGTCATTGGACTGATGCTGCTCAATTCGCTTTTTCTTTATATTTCTACCGATAATTTTAATGATGATGATGCACCTCGTTCCGTTCATCACGGCGCGTATCAGGTTGATTTTTTTATAAAAAACAATGACACCATTCCGCCATTATTAACGGATACAACTATTTGGAAACGCTTTTTTATTCATAGAAAAAATTATTTCATTGTTCAAAAAATGGATAACACCATGCAAGATTTTGAGTTAATTCATCTTGACAATAATAGCCTTTCGTTTTTGAATCCAATGACAAACGACACTAGTTCTTTTTCTGTTTTACAACAAAATGACCAACTCATTTTAGAACAAAATCAACTCCGAATAGAAACTTCTAAAGTAAATTTAGATGATTTGCCTTTTTCAAAAAAAGAATTTAATTGGACGGTTGATGAGTTTTTTATGAAGTGATAGAAGCACTACTTTCATTAATAATAAAGCTAAAAACGCCCAATAACTCTTCTAAATCTTTGGTAAAATAAGTTTTATCATCAATCAATAGAGAAGTCTCTTTTAATTTTAAGAAAAGCCATTCTGTTCCATCCGTCACACAGCCATAAATAGCATCAAGTTCGCGACCATCAAGTGCATTAAAACGATTTGCGCCAAGCATTTGAGCAGCACATTGAGGAACTCCACCCAAAAAATCATCCCTTTTGGCTTCTACAATTGTAAAAATAGGGCTCTTCAAAAAATAGCTTTTTTCAGTATCCGCCGAAAGAATAAAATCACATTCTCCATTTAAACCTTGTTCAGAATCAGCATCTAAGTTAATTCCTGAATGAATGCTAAATCGTTCTCCACTCTGCTCCCAAACATCTGTTAGAATCGGAACAATAATAAATTCAGACTTTGCTTTCTCCGAATGAATGGGTAATTTTTTCTGAATTGATAACGTATGTTCTAACCATTTTGACGGTTTGATAGGCTCTATTTGAGTGAATAAAGATTTTTTAGCATCTCTCAGTCCAAATTTTCTACGCAAATCAATGATTGTAAATTTTGAATACGCCATAATTAATTATTAGTAATAATTTAAAGATTACTAAATTACAAAAATTGCCTGATTAATTTTTTTATCAATTAGCAAAATATCATTTCTATTTTCATAAAAAATAAAAAAAGGTCGAATACTCATTACAAGTATTCAACCTTTTCTAAACTAATTAAAAACGATATTATTTATTTAAAAATAAACCTATCGAACAATAACTAATCGTTTTGTAGCCATTTTATTACCTACTTGAACATTTACGTAATACATACCAGAAGGTAAATTACTTGTATTCATACGGTAAGTATCTGTATTCTCAACTACAACGTTAGAAACGTGCTGCCCTAATGCATTGTAAACATTAACTGACGCTTGTTGAATAGCCATATTTTTATCAAAACGGATATTTGTATAGTTGTTAGCTAAGTTTGGTTGAAGTGTAAACAAACGCTCATCAACGATTAATTGATTAGTGCTAATCAATGTTCCCATCATTACATCATCACAGTAGTAAGTCTTACCTGTACCTGCTGTTCCAAAATCAAAGAAAATTGATACTTTGTCATAAGTCTTCGTCAAATCTAATGCAGGAGTGTTTGCTGCATTATTCATAAAGTCAAACTCTAAAGTGTCCCATTGTCCAGCCACTGTTGTAGATACCAATGTTTCTACACTAACTGCACCATTACTAGTGTCTTCTATCTTCAAAAGAACTGGTGTATTTGCATCTGGTGACCACACTCTAACTGTCATTTTTGTATTAGTTGCAGTAATTGGTATCGCCATTGCTAAGCCACTGTTACCCATCGTTGTTCCTGCCCATGTTTGAGAACCAGCTTCCTTAGTACTCTGTAAAACAGTATTAGTATTATCCGTAGGATCAACTACCATCCATGAATTATTACCTCCAAATCCTACAATATCATGATTGATAGTTACAGTATCTTCAAAAGTAATTGGCAAATCAGGTTTAGCCAATACTGGTGCTGCTACCATCATTATATCATCACAGTAGTATAATTTTCCTGTACCTGCTGTTCCAAAGTCAAAGAAAATAGATACTTTGTCATAAGTTTTAGTCAAATCTAAGGCAGCCGTTCCAGAAGCGTGATTAGAAAAATCAAACACTAATGTTTCCCATTGTCCAGCTACTGTTGTAGAAGTTAATGTTTCTACGCTGATTGTTCCGTTACTTGCATCTTCTACCTTCAAAAGAATCGGTGTATTTGCATCTGGAGACCATACTCTAACAGTCATTTTTGTATCCGTAGCACTGAATGGTATAGCCATTCCTAAACCGCTATTACCTATTGTTGTTCCTGCCCATACTTGTGCGCCAGCCGTTTTAATGCTTTGCAAAGCATTATTATTTGGGTCAGTAGGGTCAATTACCATCCATGAGTTGTTTCCGCCAAATGTCGCAAGCTCATGATTTACAGCAACGGTATCTTGGAAAGTAATTGGTAATGATGGTTTAGCTGATACTGGTGCTGCTGCCATCATTATATCATCACAGTAGTATAATTTTCCTGTACCTGCTGTTCCAAAGTCAAAGAAAATAGATACTTTGTCA
>CAKZLT010000466.1 GCA_937127195.1 uncultured Saprospiraceae bacterium | reverse complement strand
ATTGTTTTTCATTTATACTGCGTTAAAAATACTCGCCTTAGCGATGCTAGGACTGCGTTTTTTGCCTTGTCTAAATACAAAACAATGACGTTCTTTGTGGTAGTTTATTTATTGCCTACTCCCTAACTTTTCAAACAACTATCAAATAATCAATGCCAAAACTCTTTAAATTCGATGCGATTAATGGATTTCAAGCCTTTGTTGTCTTGAGGTTTTCCTTTGCTATTTTGACCAGTATTGCCATGGCAAAATCTGGTATTAGCCTATCAGAAATAGGTATTTATGAAGCTTTGATGCTTATTGGAGCGAGTTTTACCTTCTTTTGGATGACTGGCTTACTACATGGCGTTTTATCCGTTTACCCTAATTTGAGTGAATCAGAAAAGCCCAAACTCATTTTTAATATTTTTACGCTTTTTATTGTGTTGAGTACTTCGGTCTCCTTTTTGATGTGGATTTTCAGTGATTCGATTACTACGGGAATGACAAATTTTGAATACTTACCGCACTTTCATTGGCTCTGCATTTGGTTAGCTATTAATTTACCCACTTTTTTGATAGAATACGTTTACATTCTCCAAAACCGCCCTAAATGGATGGTCTTCTTTGGTCTTTATAGTTTTTTAGGTCAATTTTTGGTGGTGATTATTCCAATATTTTTAGGCTGGTCATTAGAGATTAGTTTTATTGGTTTAGTTATTTTGGCAGCAACCAAATTCATTTGGTTACTATTGATTTTAAGAGATAATAGTACTATCAATTGGAGCTTTCAACGCCTTCAACCTTATTGGCTCATTGCTTTGCCGATTGTCTTATATACTTTTATTGGTGGCGTGATGAACTACGTAGATGGCATTATTATTATGAAATATTACAATGAAGAACAATTTGCCATTTATAGAAATGGCGCACGAGAATTCCCAATTGCATTGGCATTAATCAATGCCATGTCAGCAGCTTTGATACCTAATATTTCAGAACATTTACCCTCTGGATTGGGTCAAATCAAGCACAGAACCCGCAATCTGATGTATCCATTATTTGGAGCTTCTATCCTTCTGATGTTAGTTAGTAAATGGGCTTATCCAATTGTTTTTAGTGTTGACTTCGCCGAAAGTGCTTTTGTTTTCAACGTTTATTTACTCGCTTTGATTAGTCGAATACTTTTACCCCAAACGATTTTGATTGGCTTAAAAAAAACAAAAACTATTCTTACCGCTTCTGTCCTAGAAATCTCTTTAAATTTAGGATTGAGCATACTTCTTATTCGAGATTTCGGGTTAGTTGGCGTTGCAATAGCGACAGTTATCGCATTTTCAGTAGAGAAAGTATTTATGATTTTATACAATCATTATCGTTTAAATATTTCACTAAAAGACTATTTAGATATTCCTCGTTTTCTGATTTGTAGTTTACTTTTATTAGCTTCTTATGGCGGCGTTTTCTTCTTTTTAAGTACATGAGCAGAAGTAAAGCGAGTTAGATTTACTCAGATATGTAGCAAAATTTTTAATGCTTCGTAGCACGACAAACTTCGTCGTCACGCTAACAAAAGCCGCTTTTAATAGTCAGGCGACGAGGCTCACCGCACTACGGTAGCTTTTTAAAAATATAAATCAACTTTTGAAAAGCTGTACTTCGTGAAAAAAAATGGCTTTCGATTTTTGGTGAATTTAAGCTGATAAAACATATTTTCCTTCATTAACTCAAAAGACTTATTGACTTCTCTAATTGGTAGATTCACTAATTATTGACTCAAACACCTATATATTATAACCCTTTTTTGCTATTTTGATGTTATACTACTCTAGTTAAAAAAATAACTTCATGAAAAATCTACTACTCTTTTTTACCCTATTCGCCTTTTATCAAAATGGAAATAGCCAAACCATAACAGGTCAAATATTCGATGTTAGTACTAATGAAGAGCTTATCGGCGCAACCGTTTCGGTTGATGGAACGCTTTTGGGAACTTCCACAGATACCAGCGGACGATTTTCGTTAATTGTTCCGAGCTTACCGACCGTAATTACGATTTCTTATTTGGGCTTTAAAAATAAAAAATTGACCATTCAAGATTTCAACCCCAAAGTTATCCAACTAGAACCATTAGATGAAATTCTACCTGAATTGATTATTAGCGACGTTCGACCGATTGAAAAAGTATTTAAAAAACCTTACACCGTTTTAGATTATGAATTTTACGAAGACAAAATACTCATTTTAATTAATCGTAATTTTATCAAAAAACGAAGCTTAATCGTCACGAATATGAATGGCAAAATACTCAAAGAACTAAAAATCAAATCATGGAAACCCGAACAACTCTTCAAAGGCTGTCTTGGAGGTATTCATTTGATAACCAAAGGATTTGCGCGTCAAATTTATATTGAAGGTGACGAAGTGAAATTTCTAAACCAAATTGACCGTAGAATATTTTTTGCAAAATTTGAACCTTGTGTTGAAGCAAATTTAAAATATGTTTTTTATAAAAAAATGAAAATACATGGGCAAATCATCGAATATTTAATCATAGAAAAACGCAACCCTAATTTAGTAAAACCTTACTTAAAAGTCGTTCATGAAATGAATGTAGCACTTTATCAAGATGAAGCAAGTTTCAGTTCATTAAAAGCAACCGTTGCCGCAGAACATTCAGCAGGTCAGCCAGCAGGTTCTAGTTTTGGAGATGAAGGCGGAGAGACTTTTAGAGAAGATATTTTATACAGTGAAATATACGCGCCTATTTTTGAGTTTCAAGAAAAAATGTTTCTTTTTGACCATGTTCACGGCGAAATCCAGCAATTGGACATGGCTGGCAAGGTTATCAAAAAAATGCCGATTGAGTATCACAAAAATAAAAAATGGCGCAAAGAAATCTTATTTGATAAAGAAAGAGGCAAAGCCTATACCCTATTCGATACACAATGGGCTATCGAAATTACGGAAATCAATCTTGAAACGGGCGAACTCGGAGAAATTATAAAATTGGATAGACCACACGTTTCTAATATCAAAATCAAGGATGGTTATGTTTATTTCTTATATTACGCGCCACAGCATGGAGTTAATATTCGGAGATTAGAAAAAATGGTTTTTAATTAAATACCGTCGAATTTATTCGGCAGAATACAAATCACAGATAAATGAATCACTCGTCCAATCAATCGCTAAAAAAGCAAGAAGAATTGGCAAAAAAAGGTCATCCTAATCCAGAAGACGAACCTATTATTATCTTAGAAAGTAAGGTTTGGAGGCGTGGTATTTTTAGAAATAATGGCTTTGTACTTCTGATTGGTATCGTAATTGGTGCTGGATTACTGGCATTAGGCTGGTCTATATTAGGCGAAAAGTCGGGAGAAGAACAGGTATTAATCACCAATGTTTTTTTGCGTGCAACACCATCTCAAGCTGCCGAAAAAGTCCGTGAAGCATCTTACAAGCAAGGTGAACGAATGGTTTTGCTAGAGGAAGTTGGTGAATGGTTCAAGCTAAGAGGAAAGGATGGTTTTGAAGGTTTTATGAAAAAAGACTACTTGGTTACTGCGGCAGAATTTGATTTTTTTAAAGGAATGATAGGAAATACAAGTGATGAAAAAGCGGTTATTTTTTTTGATAATCACCCGACACGCTTCAAGAAAGCTTTATTAGATTTTTATAAAAAAAATGAATGGAAAAGTGCGATTGACACCAAAACGGAAAAAAAAATCTATGGAAATTTGGATTTTGAACGAGAAATTCGTCAAGTATTTACCAAAGATAATCAAGCGAGTACCAATACAATGATTGCAACCGATTTGAATGGAAATGGAAAAAATGATTTTGTCTGCTTGTTACGTGGTCAAGAAAATGAAGAGCTTTTTGTACAATTATATAATAAGAATAATCAACCTACTGAAGCCTTTTCTTACACTATTGAAGGCATTGGACATTCCTTCAAAATTCTGATTGAATCCATGGAATTTCGGGCTTGGTTCTTAGGCGATTACGATAATGGAGAAAAAGTATATGACACTTTGAATGACAACTCAATTCTTTTGAATATAGATGGTTGTGATATTCTTTTTCATTTAAAAGATAGTTTTCTTGAAAAAAGCGAACAAGACTGCGAATAATCGCAAAAGGACGTACTTAAATACAATGACAGAACCTTCTAATTATTCGGTCAAGCCTCATTAGAAGGTTCTGCCATAATACTGTACATTTTAGATTTAACCTTCCTTAATCCCTCCGAAGGAGGGAAATGTAAGTGTGGTTTCCCTCCTTCGGAGGGATTAAGGGAGGTCAAAAATGTATAGTAATATGAATTAGTATTATAAAATAAACTATATCATTCTTCCTGGATAAGCCTTCAAACCAGCTTCAAGAGCAATCAAAGCCCTTTTTAAATCATCTTCATTCAACACATAAGCTAATCGAACTTCATTATTACCAAGCCCTTTTGTCGAATAAAATCCACTTCCTGGAGCCATCATAACAGTTTCTCCATTATAATCAAAATCCTCTAGCATCCAACGACAAAATTTATCAGAACTATCAATTGGCAATTGAACGAAAGCATAAAACGCGCCTGTTGGTGTTGGGCAAATAACGCCTTCCATCTCATTTAAGCGATTCACCAACGTTTTTCGACGATTATCATATTCACCAATAGCATCCGAAATATAACTTGGATCTACATCTAAAGTTGCTTCCGCTAAGATTTGTGCCAATGTCGGTGGACTTAATCGAGCTTGTGCAAACTTCATAGCTGTTGCTATAAAGGACTTATTTTTAGAAACGACCGCCCCGACTCTTGCGCCACACGCGCTATAACGCTTTGATATAGAATCTAACACAACCACATTTTCTTCTATTCCATCAATCGAAAGAACAGATTTATGTTTATTTCCATCATAGACAAACTCTCGATACACTTCATCTACGAATAAAAATAAGTCATGCTTCAAGACAATTTGCTTTAAAGCCTCTAATTCTTCTTCCGAATAAAGGTATCCTGTTGGGTTACTCGGATTGCAAATCAAAATTGCTTTTGTCTTATCAGTGATTACTTTTTCAAAATCAGCAATCGGAGGTAAGGCAAACCCAGTGTCGATGCGAGCTGTAATAGGCACTACATTTACGCCGCCAGCTAGTGCAAAACCATTATAATTAGCATAAAATGGTTCTGGAACGATTACTTCGTCCTCTGGATTGAGGCAACTCATCATTGTAAATAAAATCGCTTCCGATGCTCCAGTCGTGATAATTATATCCGAGTGGTCAATCGTAATATCGTGGCTTGCATAATAATCAACTAGTTTTCTTCGGTAAGATTCATTACCAGCCGAATGACTGTATGCAAGTACTTCTATATCAGCATCTTTGACGGCTTGTATAGCCGAAGGAGGCGTTTTTATATCAGGTTGTCCGATATTCA
>CAKZLT010000465.1 GCA_937127195.1 uncultured Saprospiraceae bacterium | reverse complement strand
AATGGGTCTACTAATACATTTGCATTGTTTTGGTATTGGTCGTTGAACCAACTAAACTCCTCTGAATAAATATTATTAAAGTCTGGTTCATTACTATTATAAAAATTACCACTTGCTGTAATTTTTAAGTCTTTAATTTTTTGTCCTACTACAAAAGAATTATCCAATGTATTATAGAGTCCATAACTGCCCATTAATCTACCTCCATTGACTTCTTCTCCGTTTTCTGTAATGATGTTAATCAACCCCGAAAAGGCATCTGCACCATATACCGCAGAAGCTGGACCAACTAGTATCTCTACCCTTTTGACGTTATTAAGTGGATAATTGGTGTGAACGGTATGTGGATCACCCGTTGCCGCTGAAATACGCACACCATTCTGAAAAATGATAAATTTCTCATTTCCTGTAATTCCTCTAAAACCAATGTTGTCTTTAAATTCAACCATTGACTTTCTTTGAATTTCTACTTCTGGCACATCTTCTAGTAATTCTTGTATATTCTGGTAGCCATTATTTCTAATTTCACTCTGACTAAATACATAAACCGTAGCTGGTGCATCTAGTGTGCTTTGTTCAAATAATGTCGCAGAGGAAGTAACACCTCCTGTATTAAATGATAAATTAAAATCCACAACTGAAACCTGTTCTGCACGAACAACCGCCGTTTTTTTCTGAATACCATAGCCCATTACATCAACCGACACTTCGTACTCTCCTGTGGGTACTTTTGCCGAAAAAGTACCGTCTATATCTGATAATACGATAGTAGATGCTGGTCCATCTATGAATATATTTACTCCAGGAAGGTCTCCTGATTCATCTGTGATTCGACCTTTTATAAACCCATCTTGTGCTATGGCACTTAAAGAAGTAATAAAAAAAAAGATAATAAGTACACTAATTCGTTGTTGTATTTCTGATTTCATTCTTGATGATTATTTGTAGATTAGTTTTACATATTTTTGACAATTCAAATATATTAAAATAATACTTATATTTAAAATAATACTAATATGTTTTTATTATTAATTTTTCCGTTTGGTGTCAAAAAACAAAATAGCCACAGAAACTAATCTGTGGCTATTTTGCTTTTTTGACCATAAGGAAATAGGAAATATCAATCCTAATTATGGGCGGTTTTGGAATTTATCCAAATGTATATCAATAATTGAGTCTGCTTTTCCACTATCTTTTAGCTGTTTTAGAGCTTCATTGAATGCTCTAATAATTTCATTTCCCGAAGGATTTTTAATAGAAACCGCTAAATGCAAACTGCTCGAACCTATTTGTTCTGGTAGTACTTTAAACTCATCTACCTGCAAAGATTTACTATTTTTAATAACCCCAAAACCTGCTAACTGAGAAGTTGCCACTAAATCAACTTCGCCCTTTTGAAGCAATTTGAAAGCTTCTTCTAGTGAGCGTACTGGTCGAATAGTAATGTATTTCTTTTTATAAAATTCGCCTAACTCATTGATATTATAACCTGTTACTAAGGCTACCTTACTGCCTCGAAGTTTTCTTGGAGAAGAAAAATTTACATCAGCATCTTTTTTGGCAAAAAATACATTGTAAACTTCATAAATAGGTTCGGAGAATTTCAGAGTTCTAGCATCTCTATCACTCTTTTGGCAAGGAAAAGCGGCTGCATACTTGCCATTAAATGTAGCTCCTTTCACTTCATTAAGCCCCAAAAACTCCATTTCTATGTCCTGTCCAATTAACTTAAATGACTCTTTGACTAGTTCCGTTATAATTCCATCGTTATAATTCCCTGGCATACTAAATGGTGCAAAGCCTTTGACACCTGCCAATCCAACTGTTGTTTTGAACTTAGATTGTTTCTTTGCCAAAATTGCTTCTTCCAAAGGAATAATAAGTACAACTCCAGGCAAGAGTTCACCTTTTATTTTTTCAAGATTAGCATCATATATCAAATAATCTTTGGCTTCATCTCCATAAAATTTTTGGGCAATTGTCTCGATTTTATCTCCTTTTTTCACTTTGTAAACTCTAGGATTCACGGTTACATTAGCAACTGCTTCTGCCATTTTTTCACCTTTCTGAAAAACACTAACGGTGTAAAGTCCACTTTCGTATGCTACAATTTTGGAATTATCACCTACGATTACTCCATTTTTTTTCCATTCATAAGTCACTCCATCGCCAGTTGATACGGCATTAATTTCTCCCTTTAAGGTATATTCCAATCGACTACCTTCTTTTATATATACATCAGCTGGTTCTAATTCTATTTTTACAAAAGAAGATAAACTCTCTTTACAATTAGGACTTGTTGAGACAATAACTCGATAAATACCTTCTTTGTTTGCCAAGACTTGTTGGGTTTCGATGCCCATAGGTTCATCATTATAAAACCACTGAAATGTTGCTGATTGATTAGCCGTTGCTTCTAGTTCTGAACTCAAATTATCAAAAACTACATTTCTGCCTTGCTTTATCTCCGCGGTTAATGTACATTTTTCTTCTACAACTGGCTTCTCTCGAATTTCAACTTTTTCGTTACTTTTTCTAAATAAAAACTGCCCACCTTTGTCTTCAGTATCTTTAATTGCTTCTAGTCTAGGAATATTGGGTGTATTGGCAAATATTGGATATTTTAAGAAATCATATAATTCAACCGCATCCATCATTGGCTTCTTATTGATTGATAAGAAGTTCAAGACATACTTCATAAATATAGATTTACCTGTTGTTTCCTCAATTGTTGGAGAATTACTCCCAGATATAATCGCCTGACGAGATACCAATTTATCTACTTGATTATAATAAGCTTCTGTTCCATCATTTCTGATAGACTCTTCTGCCGTTTTGCCACTCAACTCAGAAAAACTAGCATCTGCCAAGAGCAATATATGCTTACTTGATGACTTTGATATAGTTTCTTTAATCAAGGTGTTAGCTACCAATTCCGAAAGATTCTCACCTTTTGCATCACTCGGAATCCAGTAACCATTCTCTCCTATTTCGATACCATGTCCACCAAAAAAAACTAAGATGTAGTCACTTTCATCAGCTTTTGTCACCAATTTATCTAATTCATTAATGATATTTTCGCGAGTAGCATTTTGATTATACAATGTTTCAACCACAGAAAAACCATACTCTGAAAGCAAGACTTTTTCGAGTGCTTTAGAATCCTCTACAGAACTTCCGCTTTTATTCCAAGTTGGATTATCATAGTTATCTATACCAATTAGAAGTGCTTTATAATTAGGAGTTACAGTAGGTTTTTGAGTTGCCCACGCCATTGTTCCTATTATAATTAAACAAGAGAGAGTAAATATTTTTTTCATTCTATATTTATTTGCTAATTCTGACAAAATATGAACCGCTTAATAATTTAAGTTTCTTTGACAATTTTTGCCAAGACCATTTGTGAAATGAATTTTAAAGCCACTAATCTTAAAATAAGACTATTTGAAAACTTCGTAATAGTTTGACGAATATCTAACAATTGTAAACTAAGTACACGAGCAAAAGTAATTTCGTATTCTAACTCGTCTTTTTTTCTGTTCACGTACTTAATAACAGCATAAATATATAAATATTATATAATATGTTACGTATTAAAAGATTAATTTTATTATAAAAAAAAGGAATAGACAACTAAATACTAGCTGTCTATTCCTTTTTTGTCCTTTATGATTTTACAAGGTCTTTCAAAATGCCATTTACTTAATCTAGTAACTATACTATTTGAAAAAAAGTATAATTTATAGCAAGATGGGTAGATTATTTCTTGCCTAAGCTCTAAAAATCATAAAGAACCTTTTAAAAAAAACGTAATTACTATCGATTTTCCTCTTGGAAAATATCAATGTGCATATTTTGAATTTTTTCTATTGAACCTGATTTTTTCATTTTTATAAACGTGTTATTGAATTTTTCAATAACTGCTTCTCCTTCTGGATTTTGCTTAGAAACAGCTAAGTAGAAGTTCGTTTCTTCAAATGTCTTAGATAACATTACGAAATCATCTGTTCCAACATTTTTACCACTCTGCATCGCTAAAATACCTACTGCCTGTGGAGCTGCAACCATATCAGCTTTACCATCTTTCATTTTCTGAAAGCATTCTTCCCATGTATTATAAGCTAATAAACCAATTTTGCGCTCTTTACTTAACTTCAATAACTTCTGAGAAACAAAGCCTCTTACAACTGCAATTCTTTTTCCAATCAAATCTCTTTCCTTATTGTAAACTATCTTTTTAGGTTTTCCTTTTTTGTTTAAAGGAACTACTTTAGTTACAAAAAGAACTGTTAATTCTTTATATAAAGGTTTTGAAAAGTGAAAGAATTTAGCTTCATCTTCATTATAAACACAAGGAAAAGCAGCGATAGATTTACCACTAAATGTTTGTGCTCTCATTTTATTTCCAGCCATAAATTCAACCACTGGTACTTCTCCACCTTCTTTAAATACTGTTTTTACAATATCCGTTATCATTCCATTATTAAATAAACCTACTTGACTAAAAGGCGGCATATCTTCATTTGCTGCAATATACAATCTATTTGCCGCAGAATTAGGAATGTCATTACTTGCTTCTTTCTCCAAGAGAGGCACTTTTATTTCTGTACCAACTCTAAGTAATTCTCCTTTCGAGACAATGTTTTTATTAATTTTATAGAGGTAATCTTCTTTAGAAGCATCACCATAAAACTTGCGAGCAATACGAGCCATATTATCACCAATACGAATCGAATAGGTTCTGTCCTTAATAGAAACAACCGACCTAGAAGTTGCAATTTTTCGACCATCTTTTAATCGAATAACCACTTCATAAGTACCTGCTTCGCTTACACTAAGATTCGGTTCTTGACCAATAATATAATTATTCTTACTCCACTCATAAACTACATCATCGCCTACATTAGACAGAATAGCATGAAGTGTTCCTTCGTTAGTGAAGGTTACTTCGCTTCCCTCTTGTATCTGAACTTCGATATCTGGAAGTGCAACTATTACTTCGACAACTGCCGCATCCGAGCATTCATCATCTGTTGTTACAATTACGGAGTAAGTTCCACTTTCTGTAATTTTTAAATTCTTCGTTTTATTACCTAATGATCCCGAACCCTTTACCCATTGGTAATATATCTTTTTATCATATTCATCTACTAAAGCATGCAACATTCCTCCATCGTGTGGAAAAATAACTTTTGCACCTTCTTTTATTTTTACACCACTAAAGTTACAAGACTTCTCCTTGTTTTTATTCAATTTAAAAACGAATTGACCACCTTCGTGTCCTGTATTCTGAATATGTCCAAAACGAGGTACATTTGGTGAATTTGCCTGAACTGGATATTTCAACATTTCATATAATTCACTCGCATCTAAGTTGTCTTTCTTATTCTTTTTCAAATATTTAATCAAGTATTTAGCAAAAGTAGAGTGTTCTCCAGAACCATCCAAAACAGGTTCTAAACCACCTGCTGTAAGTGCTTGACGAGACATCAAAGCATTTACCTTATTATAATAGTCCTCTGAACCATCATTCTGAACAGATATTTGAGATGATTTAAAAATTGTACTGCTAAAACAAGCATCAACCATAATTAAAGCGTGCTGACTAACTGTTTTTGCTAGTGCTGCTTTGATTTCAGAATTTGGAATAAGTTGTGAACGCTCATTCGTAATCGCATCTGCTGGCACCCAGTAGCCTTCGTTCCCGACTTCTATTCCGTGTCCAGAAAAATAAATCAGAATGTTATCATTTTCTGTAACGTTCTGAGCTAACTTGTCTATTTTATTAATAATATTAGCACGAGTTGCCTGTTCATCATAAATGGTAATCACTTCTTCGAAGCCATATTTACCAAGTAAAACATCCTTGATCTTATTGGCATCATTGACAGGCGTTTTTAGTTGACTCCATTCTGAGCCTTGATATTCATCTACTGCAACCAAAAGTGCATAATAGCGTTTCTTGTTTGCCTCTTCATCAGGATCCGTATTCGCGAAAGCTGGAGAAAAACAAGCTGCAAAAAAAAGTAGTATAACAACTCTAGTAAACTTTTCCATAGTGTTAAGAGTTTGAAGGTTAGTTAAGAAATCCCAATCTTAAACAAAAGATAAGGAAGGTTAAATAATAGTTATTCTTAAAAATAGTTATGTGGAGAAAATCATCTTGTGTAAAAGTTGTTTTAAAGCCATTTTAGTACAATAGTTAGTTGTACTGTATCAAATATATGAAATAATATAATATTAAAAAGCATTTATATGTCTTTTTTTAAAAAAAATAGCACTCTACATGAATATTACAGCTCACAAATATTTTTTTTACAATTAAACAACTGATAATAAAAGACTTATTAGAATCAGATTCACTAAGAGATTGAACTTTTAACAAGACGCTTTCTTATTGTTGGATAGCTCCTCTTTTCTAAATCAATAAATTTTACGAGAAAAAACTAGAGTAGTTGTCTCTATTTCTAAAAATATTAAAAAAAATGCCCTTAAAATCGAAAACGGTTCTTTGATGATAAATCAAAGAACCGCTTAAAAAAAATAAAACTTCTATCACCTAAGTGAAGAAAAAGTAGAATGGTGCTAATTATTTATTTTTCTTCACTAAGAACCAACAAAAGCTATTTTACCTTTACTAACAGCTATTCTAGTAATTTTTTTAACATTAAAATTCTTAAAATCGCCAATTATTGACCATTGCTTTTCATCATCTGCTCTTAACTTATAGATTTTATCTCCTTTTCCCATTAGAATTGTATCATCTGGCAAAATAGCGAAATCCTCACAATCAATCAAAGTCGGCGCAATCGTCACAATATCCAAATTACGAATATCTAACCGCTTGAGTATCCAACCTGATTCTGATTTTTCTACATAACACAAATCGCCATTACTCATTCTCTTTACGCAACGACCAATATTAGTCGCATAGCGAACCGTTTTTTGAGTATTGACATTTATAATTTCCAAATTACTTGGGTTGGCTATAATATATAAAGCAGCTTTTCCATTTTCTAACCATTCATAATAACCAATGTTTTCGACATCTTTCGTCAATACACTTCCCTCTTTTTCTACATCAAATTCGTAACGCCACATTCTTTGTGTTTTACCATCTTTTTCGATGTTTACGGTCGAAAAAGCATTTTCATTCGGAATCATCGTTGGAGAGAACTCAGATACTTCTGGCGTATTAGTGACTTGCGTTACTTTTAAATTTTGAAAATTATAAACATAAATATCCGTTTGCTTCCCGTCTCGTTGTGAAGTGACCATCAATTGATCATCATCAATAAAGGAAGGTTGATTGTTGTAACCTCCAACATTATCCGAATTCAGAAAAATTGGGTCGGTGAATTTAAAATAGTCTTGTCCAACTCTTGTCATATCCATTACATATATATTAGTAGCAGGATATTGAGCATAACTTGCAATGGTTATCATTGCCAAAAGGAAAGTGGTAATCGTTCGTTTCATCGTCAATGTATTTGTAGTAAAATTTGATTATTTCAATGCGTTAAATATAACATTGAATATATATATATCAAATTTCAACGTATTTTTTATTATAAAAAAATAAAACTCCAATAAACAAATACTTAAATTCTTAATTCTTAAGCATTTTTAATAACAAAATCCAGTATTTTTACTTACTTTCAATTATAATTGAAAGTTCAAGTACAGCATGACCGCTTGTATAAAAATATATTAGGTCTAATTTACCTACCTAATAAAATTCAAAATCAATAGAGATGATAAAGATTTCAGCGATTTCATACCTCAATACAAAACCGTTCTTATATGGTTTATTTCAAAAAGGAATTGATGAATTAACAGAAATGAGTTTTGATATTCCATCGGTTTGTGCTCAAAAATTGATTTCGGGCGAAGTTGATTTGGGTTTAATTCCTGTTGCTGTCATTCCTCAAATCAAAAATCCTTATATCATTTCGGATTATTGCATCGGCACAGAAGGTGAAGTAAAAACGGTTAGCATTTTTGGAAAAAAGCCACTTTTGCTGCAGCTTGTGTTGCATTAGCTCTATCATGGTGCTGTGTTCAGAAGTTGCCTGCGGTTGTTTTGGACTCCAGATTGTGTC
>CAKZLT010000464.1 GCA_937127195.1 uncultured Saprospiraceae bacterium | reverse complement strand
TCTCTCAAATCTGACATTTTGAGTGCTTTTATATTAATTCCATCTAGCAGAATTTCGCCACTTTCAATATCATAAAAACGTGGCAATAAGTCAACTAATGTTGACTTACCTGCACCCGAAGCACCAACTAAAGCTAATATCTTGCCTTTTGGTAAGTTGAAAGAAACGTTATTAAGAATTTGCCTGTCATTTTCATAAGAAAAATCCACATTTCGGTATTCGATATTTTTGTGAATATTCTTAATCGATTGAGCATTTTCAGCGTCTTGAATACTTGAAGGCGTTTCTAATAAACTATAAATTCTATCGGCTGCACCAAAGCCTTTTTTTAGATTAAAAAAGGCGTTAGAAAGCGACTTTAATGGTGTTATCATACTCCAAAATAACGCAATAAAAGAAATCAAAGCTCCAGGAATAAACTCTCCACGAACGGCTAAAGAACCTCCAATTAACAAAAGTCCAACGACAGCAGATGCTCCCATGAACTCCGAAAGCGGCGACGCTGTATCGATTCTCCACGAGATTCGAGTCAACATATTTTGATGTGTTTCGTTTTCTGTATTGAACTTATTGCGCTGATAATTGAGTGCATTGAAGCCTTTTATGATGCGAAGTCCACCTAATGTTTCTTCAACAGTAGAAGTCATATCAGCCATTTTGTCTTGCGCTTTGGTTGATTTTTGTTTAAGCTTACTACTGACCCTAGCAATAACGAGGACAATAAAAATAATCATTACGATTGCAATTAATGTCAATTTTAAACTAATCGAAATCATAACACCAAAGGATAAAATAATGGCAAATGGGTCTCTAAGCAACGATTCAATCATTTTCAAAGAACTAAGTCTAAACTCTTCTACATCATTAGTCATTTTGATAATCAAATCGCCTTTTCGCTCATCGGCAAAAAAACGAAGTGGTAAATCCAATATTTTATCAAAAAGTCTGTTACGGAGCGATTTGGCAACACCATATCTTACAGGAATAATGGTGAAGACTGATAGATAACGAAATACATTTTTAAAGAAAAAGACGGCTATAATAAATAAACAAATAAACATTAAAGCTTTTTCTTGTCCATTTTGTTCGATATAGACACTTAGTTCATATTGACTTGATTGAATGAGTGTTTTCAAGTCATTAACTGCTGCGGGAGCTTCAATTTGTATTTTTTCAGGTTCAAATAGAATTTGAAAAAATGGACCTGACATTACAAATGATAAAGCATTAAAAAACACCATTAATGTTGCAAAGATGAAAAAGAGTAACATCCTCAATCGATATGGCTTCAATAGGCTAAATAATCGCTTAAAATCCTTCATCAGACAAAGGTAGATATTAATTGATAGGTCTTTTATAAAAGAGTCAATTTTATTAGCCTCTTACTTGTTATATTCTATTTTTTTAAAAATCTTTTAATAAAAATTAGATGAACCTTTTTGAGAGAAGTGATAACTATTTTTAATAAAATAGTTGATAAAAATCATTATTTTAATAAAAATCGTTTTTTTAATAAAAATAAAAACAACTCATCATTTATTGATTTTTAATATATTAAATATTAGAAATATAAAGATATGTTTTTCACACATCTCAAAAACAACCCTAATCATTTTTTAGAAATAGAAAAAACATTTTTTTTTCCTAATTCCGTACTTAGCGGACTTATATTTTCATTTAATCATTAAACTGCAAATTTTTATTTTACTAACCTACACAGCACAAAATAATAATATTAGTTCAAGTCCATTTTTTTTAGAAAAAATACAATTTCTCAATAAAATGCACCTATAAAAAACTAGGCAACAAACATTTCCCCTAAATAAAAAAGTTTTTTAATTTTTTTTCAAACCAAATTCATTTTTTATGAAACGAATAATACTCTCGTTTTTCGTACTTATGATGATAACAGTAGGTGCTTCGGCGCAAAATTATACCTACCTGTTGAATCATGTAGTGGACGGAGGAAATCCAGGTGGTGTCTATACAGATGCCGATGCTTCTACTACTGGATGGACGCAAGTTATTGCTCCCACACAGGCAGCCAATAGCTGGTCAGACACGGTAGGAATTCCTTTTCCTTTTTCTTTTTATGGCACACCTGTTACACACTTTAAGATGAGTGGTAATGGGGTAATGACATTTGATACGTCAGTGACAACGGTTGCTGGTGTTCCTTCAAATATCAATACTAATTTGCCTGCTCCTGCTGGAGCAAATATTCCTAATAATTCTATTTTAGGATTTTGGGATTCATTTTCAGCTTCAGCACCTCTTGGTACAAATGACCGTGTGTGGATGAAGACATTTGGAACGGCTCCAAACCGTCAACTTTGGGTTCAATATTTCTCTTACGAATATGGTTCTACTGGTTCAGCACAGGTGAGTAGTTTTACTTACTGGGCAATTGGTATAGAGGAAGGTACTAATAAGGTATTTGTTCTGGACAAGAATTATCACAATGGTGGAGCTAACCTAACAACTACTATTGGTGTCCAAAAAGATGCAGGAGTAGCAGTTCAGTTTGCGGATAGTTTAGTTGGAATGGGCGCAGGTAGTACAGGAACGGCAGATAATGACTATTATGAATTTACACCATTATTATTGGTAGATGATAATGCTGGTATTACTTCTATTGATGCACCTGCTGCACCTTTAGTAACTGGTTTACAAAATGTAGATGTAACTTTAAAAAATCATGGTCAAAATGCTTTGACTTCTGCTACTATTGGTTGGTCAGTGAATGGAGTTGTACAAACGCCTTTTGCTTGGACAGGTAATTTAGCATCTCAGAACTCTACGATGCCTATTACACTTGGTCAATATAACTTTGTAGTAGGTAATAGTACAATAGAGGCTTGGACTTCATTGCCGAATGGTATGGCTGATGCAGATCCATCTAATGATACAACTTCTACAACCCTTTGTACGGCACTTGCAGGTACATTCTCAGTAGGTGGTACTGGAGCTAATTACCCTGATGTTGGTGCTGCTTTGGCTGCTTTGAGCAATTGTGGAATTAGTGGTCCAATTACACTTAATGTAGCTTCGGGTACATATAATGGAGCATTATATGTAGGTAATATTTTTGGTCTTGATGCGACTAATACAATCACTGTAAATGGTGCAGGTATGGCTAACACTATCATTTCTTATGATGGTACAGGTACTCAGAATGCAGCATTATTGTTAGAAGGAGCAGAATACATTACATTTAAAAACATGACTATTGAAAATACGAAAACAGCTACTCCTTCTTGGGGTGTTCGTATGTTTAATAATACTAATCATGTTACATTTGATAGTTGTAAAATTAGTACATATAATACAGCAACTTCAAGTACTGTAGCTTGTGTAATCGCAACAAGTACTGCGACTTCGGCATTTAGTTATGCTAATAACGCCAATGATATTACTATTAGTAACTCTGAATTGAATGGAGGTTATTATGGTGTTCGCTTCAATGGTGTAGCTGGTACTAGTGGCTCAGGTTACAATTCTAATAATAAGGTATTGAATACTAGAGTTGTTGACCATTATGCTTATGGTATTTATGGTATCTACCAAGATTCTATGCAGGTAAAAAACTGTGTAACTGAACCTTCTCGTGCTACATTTGGATATGGTGTTTATGCGACTCAGCATAGAAATCCTCAAATTATAGGCAACTGGGTTAAGGAATGTCCGTCTTATGGTATCGCCGTTTTAAGTACAAATACGGGATCACAAGGCTATACTTCTGGTAGAGCTAGAGTTACTAACAATATGGTGACTTCTATTGGTGCGGGTGAAGGATTATACTTCTCTACTTTTAATAATGGAGATGTATTTCATAACTCAGTTCACTCAACTGATGAGAGCGCGTTATATGTTAGTGGTAATAGTACTAATATGGATTTTAGAAATAATATCTTCTATACTACCAATAATTTAACGGTTGATTTCCTTACAGCTTTATCAGCTACGGCTGTGTTTGACTATAATATGATTTATAGAGAAGGAAATGGTGACTTAGCAGAAGATGGAAGTACTAAGTTTGCAGATTTAGCTGCTTGGAAATCGGCACAACCTGCTAGAAATGCAAGTTCTATTGAAGGTAATCCTAACTATGTAGATGTACCAAATTATGACTTGCACGTTAATGTTGGACCTGGTTTAGTTGCTGGTGATAACACAGTAGGTGTAATGACAGATTTTGATGGAGATGCTCGTCCTCTTGCTCCAACTACAGTTGTAGATATGGGAGCTGATGAGATTTTTGTTCAAAATATAGATGCTGGTATAGTTTCATTTGATGCACCGTTACCTCCTGTTGTTGTAGGCTTGAATGCTATTCAGGTTTCTATTAAGAACAATGGTATAGTTCCTTTAACAACAGCAACAATTAACTGGTCAGCAGACGGTGTTATTCAGACGCCTTTCGCTTGGACAGGTAACTTAGCTATTGGAGAAGAAGCTAATGGAGTTACTATTGGTAACTTTAATATCTTAACTGGTTTTACTCAGTTTCAAGTTTGGACTTCTGCACCTAATGGTGGTGTTGATGGAAATACTGGAAACGATACATTAGTTTATGACTTATGTTCTCCTTTGAGTGGTACAGTTAATGTTGGTGGTGCTACACCTGATTTCGCAACGATTGCAGATGCAGCTGATGCTATGGCATTTTGTGGTGTAAGTGGTGCAGTTACAGTAGCAATTGCTCCAGGTACTTACACAGATGCAATTAGATTAGAAGAAGCTCCAGGTGCAAGTAATACAAATACAATTACTTTTGATGGAGGTAATATTAATAATGTTCACATTAAATATTCTAAAACGGAAAACCAAAACGCGGCTATTTTATTTGATGGTGGTGATTTTTATACGTTTAAGAATATGACTATCGAAAACGATGGTGGTGTGAATTATAGTTGGACTATTCGCTTAACGAATGGTGCAGATAACAATACAATTGAAGATAGTAAAATCATTGCAGATACGGTATCGACTTCTAGTCTTGTAGGTTTACCGATTTTAGCTTCTGCATCGGCGACTTCTAATTCTAGTTATGGTAATAATGCTAATAACTTGACTATTAAGAATAACGAAATACTTGGTGGTTACTATGGTATTCGTTTGAATGGAGGATCGGGTAGTCAAGGAGCTTTAAATACAGGTAATTCTATTGAAGGTAATACTTTTTCTAGACAGCGTTTTTATGCAGTTAATACAGCTTATCAAGATGCTTTTGAAGCAATAGGTAACCATATTAGCAATATGAATAATACAAGTGGTTATGGTATTTATTGTTTCCAAACGATGCTTTCTAGTATAGAAGAGAATACTATTATTGATGTAGGAACGTATGGTATTGGACTCTCGACTGTTAATTATGCTTATTCAGCAGGTAAGCCTAGTGTTATTGCTAATAATATGGTAAAAGCTCGTGGTACTGGTGATGGTATTTATATGATCAATGCTGAATCTTTAAATATTTACCATAATACTTTTTATGCAGAGAATGATCAAGCGTTCTACGCTGCAGGTGTAAATGTAAATAATGTAGATATTAAGAATAACATCTTTGTTTCTGAGACTAAGAGTACTATTGATTTTACTAGTGGTATTCAATCGACGGTTACATTTGGTAATAACTTATATTACAGAGTAGATGGTGGTAACCTTATTGAAGATGGTTCTGCTGTTGCGACTCAATATGCTAGTTTAGCCGCTTGGTTAGTAGGAGCACCTACATTGAATGCAGGTTCGGTTGAAGGAGATCCATTATTTAAAGATGCAGCTAATGGTGATTTACACTTAATTGGTGCATTTGCTAATGATGCTGGTGATAACACGGTAGGTATTACTATTGATGTTGATGGAGATGCTCGTCCTGAAGCTCCTTCTACTACGGTAGATATAGGTGCGGATGAATATACTCCTTTAGTAAATGACTTAGAATTATTAGAAATTTTTGTTAAACCAAACTCTTGTAACTTGCCAACTGACTCAGTTTGGGCAGTCATCAGAAGTTTAGGTTTAGCTCCAGCTACTATTTTAAATACAACTACTATTGTTACAGGTGCTATTTCAACTACTTTGAATACTCCTGTTGCTACCAACTTACAATTAGGATTGTCAGATACTGTTTATATAGGTTCTTTCAACTCTTCTGCTGGTGGTATTTTCAATATTTCAGCGTCGTTAACTTATGCTAATGACCAAAATACATCGAATGATACATCTGGTATGATCATGGTTCAGCGTATGTCTGCACCAACAGCTACAATTACAGATGTTGCTTGTTTGGGAGACAGCACAGGTAGTATTGCTTTGGACTTCGTTGGTACAGGTACAATTGCTACTGTTGATGAGACTATTCAGCAAGTAGCTGCTGCTAACATGAATTATTCATTTGCAGGATTACAGGGTATTTCTGGTATTACATTAGAGGTTATCGGAATGGGTGATATAGATGGTACTGCTGGTAACTTAGAAGCTTACGACATCTATGATGAGAACGGTATTTTCGTTACACAATACGGTGCGTTTGGTACAGGATTCCAATGTGCTCCTGCTCCTCTTACCATAACGTCTATTCCAGATACGACTTACATGAATTGGGCTGCTGATGGTGTTGTTACATTTACAGCTGTACCAACTTCTGCTGTAAATGTTACACTTTGTAATGCAGGACAAGGAGGTAATTGGTTAGAAATTACTTTAGCTGGTAATGGCGCACCTGATATTCTTTGGAGTAATGGTGATACTACAGATGTAGCAACAGGATTAGCTTCAGGTACTTATACTGTAACTGCTACGGATTTATTAGGATGTGTTCAGTCAGCTACTTTCACAGTAGGTTCTGCAACTAATCCTACACCAACATTGACTGTTGGTTCGGTAACAGATATTAGCTGTTTTGGTGCTAATGATGGTGCTATCAACGTAAGTGCTACAGGTGGTACAGGTACACTTAATTACAACTGGTCAAATAACTCAACAACTCAAAACTTGTCTAATCTTAGTGCAGGTATGTATAATGTTGTAGTTTCTGATGTTAATGGTTGTACTGATTCTAGTTCTACAGGTATCATGATTAATGAGCCAGATAGCTTGCAAGGTTCAGTTTCTTATACTATCGTAAATTGTGATAGTGTAAATATCATTGCTTCATTGACAGGTGGTACAATGCCTTATGGCTATTCTTGGAATAATGGTAGTATTGATACTACTATTCAAGTAGGATCTGGTACTTACAACTTGACAGTAACGGATGCGAATGGTTGTGTTGAAACAGGAACTGTTACAACAACTTTACCAACAGCGTTAGGTATTTCGACTACAGTAATGGCTTCTGATACGGCTGGTGCTGGTGTTGGTGTTGCTTCTGTAACTGCAACTGATGGTACTGCGCCTTATACTTACTTATGGTCTAATGGTACTACAACGGCAATGGCTAGTGGCTTGACAGGAGGTAATTACACTGTAACTGTAACGGATGCTAACGGATGTTCTCAAACTGAGATGGTAACCGTTCCATTCCCTACAAGTGCTAATAACTGGTCAGTAGTAAGTGCTATTGAAATGTTCCCTAACCCAACTAACGGTTTGGTTACTTTCAATGTAGAAATGAAATCTACTGCTGATTTGACAATTACAATATTCAATGTAGCTGGACAAGAAATGACTAGCTTCCAGAATAGTAATGCGAGTCAAGTAATGCGTAAGTATGATACTTCTTTATTGGCTGACGGTGTGTACATGGTACGTTTCGTAGCTGGTGACGATGTAGTTACTAAGCGTTTGGTAGTTAGAAAATAATTGATTAAATTATTAATCAATTAATACCAAAAAAACTCCAAGTCACTTCGTGTGGCTTGGAGTTTTTTTTAATGCTTCTGATTTAGAAATGAGGCTACAAAAAAGACGGTTACTAAACTTTCAAAGTTTAGTAACCGTCTTTTTTGCACTATATGATTTAGGTTCGTTGATATTTTTAAAAAAATAGGTTATATCAAACTTCAATCAAATCTTATAGGTTTTAAAAACCTATAAGGTTTAGAGAATCGATAAAAAAGTACTAATGACCAACTCAAATCATATAGACC
>CAKZLT010000463.1 GCA_937127195.1 uncultured Saprospiraceae bacterium | reverse complement strand
CATTTAATAATATAAATAAATCGCCTCTCAAACCTTCTTGACCAAAACTAATTGCACGACCAGAAGCAATAATAACACCAGCTCCAATACAGCCTAAAACGATTCCTAATATATTAATTTTTGTAAAAGATTCTTTCAAAAAAAGCACCGAACCTATAAATATTAATATTGGAACAATCAACATTATAATTGAAGCATTAATTGGAGTCGTCAGGTTTAAACCATAAAAAAACGCCATTTGATTGATTGCTATACCGAAAACGCCACAAGCAAAAAGTCGTGGCAAATCTTTTTTATCAACTTTTTTGGCTTTTATAAAAAACCAGTGCAGCATCCAAAAAGCCGCAACACCAAAAAACATTCGCATCATAACCAACCCTAAAGGAGCAACATAATCAGGCATTACACCTTTAGAAATGGTATAATTTGAAGCGTATAGCAGTTGTACACCAAATAAGGCTAAATGTGCCAATATCAATTTGGATTTTTCCATTGATTTTATTCTTGATAATTAAAAAAAAGTGCAAAAGTAAACTACTTTTTTACAATAGAAAATACAATCTTCAATAGCTCAAATTATTCACCTTCCGTTTCTAACTTGCCCCAAGCATACATCAAAAAACCTGCGCCTGCGCCAGTCAATAAAGTCAAACCAAAAGCTAAAGGAACATTGCCATAAATCCAGTTTCCAACCGCAAACAATGCCGCAAAAACCGTTACACTTCCAACCAGCACACACAACAATTCCAAAGGAAGGTTACCACCTTCTTTTGGCAAAACATCTCCTTTATTAGCAGCTTGAGCCTTGAAACCATTCCAGCCGTTTCCACCTGGGCGTATTTTTTTATAAAAATGAAGTAATGTTTCATAATTTGTTTGAGGCGTTACAAAAGTTGCAATTACCCAAATGATAGTTGTCAAAACTGCTCCAATCACAATCGTTTGCCAACCTTCAAAACCATGCTCCGCAAATGTGAAGTAAATCGCAATAACCAATGAAGCCACCATTGCCACAATCTCTGTCATGGCATTGATTCTCCACCAAAACCAACGAAGAATGTATATCAATCCCGTTCCTGCACCAAGCAATAATAGCAAGTTAAATGCTTGTCCTGCATCTGTCAAAACCAAACCTAATCCAAGCCCCAAAAATGCAGAAAGTACTGTAAAAACTTGTCCTGCACGAACCAATTCCTTTTGGCTAGCTTCTGGTTTTATAAATCGTTGATACAAGTCATTCACCAAATATGACGCTCCCAAATTGAGTTGTGTGGACATCGTTGACATAAATGCAGCAATCAAAGAAGCTGCTACTAAACCCAAAAGCCCAGAAGGTAATTTGGTCAACATCGCAGGATAAGCAATATCGTGACCGACTTTATCTTCACTCAAATTGGGGAAAACCTCCTGAATGTCTGACAATTCTGGAAATACCACCAAACTCGCCAAAGCAATCAAAATCCAAGGCCACGGACGCAAAGCATAATGCGCTATATTAAATAGCAAAGTTGCTCCAACTGCATTTTTTTCATCTTTTGCCGAGAACATTCTTTGGGCAATATAACCGCCACCACCAGGCTCAGAACCAGGATAATAAGAAGCCCACCATTGCACCGCCAAAGGCACGAGAAGAACAGGAACCCAAACCGAAGGATTATCAAAACTAGGTAACATTGCCGTTTTATCAATAACATTTTCGTGAGTAAGTAAATTGGTCAATCCACCTACTTCTGGCAAGTTAACAATATAGATACAAGCCCAAATTGAGCCAATCATCGCCAAGAAAAACTGGACAAAATCTGTGATAATGACCGCTTTCAATCCGCCAAGCGTACTATATAATAAGGTAATAGTACCAGCAATCAAGAGTGTTTGCCAGCCGGGCATACCCAATACGATTTCTCCAAATTTGATAGCTGCGAGCGAAACCGCTCCCATAACCAACACATTGAATATCAATCCCAAATACACTGCTCTAAAGGCTCTTAGGAAGGCGGCGGCTTTACCACTATATCGCAATTCATAAAATTCTATATCCGTCAAAACCATCGAACGTCGCCACAATTTGGCATAAACGAACACTGTCAGCATTCCTGTCAATAGAAAAGCCCACCACGCCCAGTTACCTGCGACACCATCTTTACGAACCAAATCGGTGACTAAATTTGGTGTATCTGCTGAAAAAGTAGTTGCAACCATCGAAACACCAAGCAGCCACCAAGCCATGTTTCGACCAGAAAGAAAATAATCGGCTACATTTCCCTTCGATTGTCGAGAAACGTATAATCCGACAGCCAATACAAATAAGAAATAAATGACCACAATGGTCCAGTCTAAATTGGATAATATCATTTGGTTGTTTTGATTTTTATTTGGTAAGAATGTTTTGTGGAAACAATTATACGAATTTTTGCTTTGTCTGCAACAGGCTAGTTTATTTATTTTTATAAAAAGACTATAATAGAAAACGCCTTGAGTAGCTATTTTCTTTTTTATAAAAAATAACGACTTAAGGCGTTTTATTAAAAATCTCTTTTAATCTTCATCACTTACAGCCAAAAAGCATCTTCGATATGCTTAATGTAATTTTTGCTTTGTCTGATAATCACCGAAATTACATCAAAGCGATATTCCCAATCGTGATTCACTTCATCCATGAATACACTTGCCGCACTGGTCATCATTTCCATTTTGTGTTGAGTTACAAAGGTTTCAGGTTCACCAAAATAGTTATCGCTGCGGGTTTTCACTTCTACAAAAATCAGAATCTCTTCCCATTTGGCAATAATATCAATTTCGGCTCGTGCGTATCGCCAGTTGGTTTCTAGGATTTTATAGCCTTTTTGGGTTAAGTGTTCGACTGCTAGCTCCTCTCCTGCTTTGCCTAGTTCATTATGTACTGCCATATTTTTGAGGTTCTTACTTTAAAATTAAACGGTGTCGATTCTAAAATCAACACCGTTTTTTTCATGATACCTTCAATTAACTTGTCCTTATTAGTCATCAGTTATATTATAACTAATTACAAACTAAACCACTTCACTATGATACTTTGCTAAATTAAAAATAGGTCTTTCTATAATACTTCCTACTTTGATTCGGTGCTTGTAGCAAGCTTCCATCAACAAGTCTTGAAAGTGATAAGCAATCGCGCCAACAAAGTGCGTTGGAACGGATTTGTGTTGCTTGTAAGACCAAACGTGATAAGTCAAAAACTTAGATAAACCTTTATATACGAACTCTCTGACGAACGGATCGTCTTTGACTTCGGTTAAAGTTTTCATGAAAGAAGCCAAATAGACGTTGGCGTGTGGCATATTATAAACGTTCTGAAAAATAACCTCTTTGGTCAATCCATGACGTTCTTTGAGCAAATCATTGATGTTTTTTGGTAATTCATTGTATAAATATTTAGTCATTAATTCTTTACCAAAATACGCGCCGCTGCCTTCATCTCCAAGAATATGACCAAGCGCGAAAGTCTTTTCTACAATTTCATTTCCATCAAAATAACAAGCATTCGAACCTGTCCCTAAGATACAAATAATGGCAGGTTCTTTGGCTAAAGTTGCATATACTGCCCCTTCTAGGTCATGTGTAACACTAATTTGAGCCTTTTTAAAAACAAATCGTAATGCTCTTCTCAATACATTTTTACGCTTTTCGCTAGA
The DNA here is from genome assembly GCA_937127195.1 of uncultured Saprospiraceae bacterium. Taxonomy (GTDB): domain Bacteria; phylum Bacteroidota; class Bacteroidia; order Chitinophagales; family Saprospiraceae; genus CAKZLL01. Next base: position 5,168 of record CAKZLT010000463.1, on the reverse strand, counting down.
ACATCCTGCACCATAAAAATGTACTTCTGTAATTTTGTCTGCGTATTGCATCAACTCTTTATTACGCTCCAAACTATATTGCACCACTACTTCGTTATGAAAAAATGGGTTAAATCCCATAGTTCTACATTCCAAAACAGTATTCCCTTCAAAAGTCAATACCCAATCACAAACTGACGAGCCACTATCTCCTATTAATTTCATTTTTTTGATTATTTCCTAATTAGTCATTAGATTTAGTCGCTTAAAAATAGAATTTTTAGCGTAATTACATCTATTTTTCTTTAAAAAAATAGAAAGAAAAATCTTTATTTAGCCTATTCTTTTCTGAAAAGGAGGTAAAAATCTTTATTTTGCTTTATTTCACATCAAAATAGTTATCTTTTTTAAAAAAAACATAAGAACTCTTTCCAACTTCAAAAGAATAATTATATCTTTGCAGCCGCAATTAAAATTACGTTCTTTGGTAATTTTGATGTTGTATTAAAATTATCAAAAAGCTTAAAATAAGAGACATGAGAGACGGAATACATCCAGATAGTTACAGATTTGTTGTTTTCAAAGATTTATCAACAGATTACGCATTTTTGACACGTTCAACAGCAAACTCTAAAGAAACAGTAGTTTGGGAAGATGGGAAAGAATATCCATTAATCAAAGTGGAGATTTCAAGTGATTCTCACCCGTTCTATACTGGTAAAATGCAATTCATCGATACGGCAGGTCGTATTGATAAATTCAACAAAAAATTCGCAAAATTTGTCAAGAAAACAGAACCAAAAACAGAAGAGTAATCTTATTGTTTTAGGTGTTCTAATCTATGATTTGACAATTTTAAAAATCAAAAGCTCTGCTCAGGCAGGGCTTTTGCTATTTGTATTCAGAGAGATTTTCTTAAAAAAATTCAACTTTATAATATCATGCAAGTTATTCTTTTTGACCAATCTGATTTTCATCAACAGTTACTTCCTCTGACCTATACTCGCCCTGTCTGTGAGCTTAGAATAGGTATTTTGACCATTAAGGAAAAATGGGAAAAGCGTTTAGATACTTCAATTGCGTACTTAACTGCCGATTACTTGGCTGCTAAATACCCTTTAATTGTTGATGCAGACAATCTACTGATTAATGCTAGTGTGGTTGCCAATGACCAAATCACGGCAGAAATACAATCTATTGGGCAGAATCAAGTCTTAGTAAAAGGCGATGTGGTTATTGCTGCGCGTCTCTCTGCTGTTGATGTAGAAGCTTTTGATATTACAACTAGCTTCAAAGGTAAAAGAATTGAAGCTAAAAGTAATTTTATTCTAGTAACTCGTCCGTGGCATATTTTTGAGCATAACGGAATTGCTTTACAAAATGATTTTGATTATCTGACGGCAGGTCGTGTTTCTGAACCTATTAGTGATACGAATCGGGTAGCAGGTGCGGAAAATATCTTTTTGGAAGCAGGTGCATCGGTTGAGTTTTCTATTTTGAATGCGACAACTGGACCAATATATATTGGTAAAAATGCGCAAATCATGGAGAACAGCACGGTAAGAGGTAGCTTGGCAATGGCGGAGCATAGCGTTCTGAAAATGGGTGCGAAAATCTACGGGCCAACGACGCTTGGGCCTCATTGTAAAGTTGGTGGCGAGGTTTCTAACTCCGTTTTGACTGGTTATTCTAATAAAGGACATGAAGGTTATTTAGGTAATTCCGTTTTGGGTGAATGGTGTAATTTGGGAGCAGATACCAATACTTCTAATCTTAAAAACAATTATCAACCAGTCAAATTATGGGATTACACAACAGGGCGATTTGGCAATACTGGCTTGCAATTCTGTGGTTTAATAATGGGTGACCATTCCAAATGTGGTATTAATACGATGTTTAATACAGGAACGGTAGTTGGTGTTTCTGCTAATATTTATGGTGCTGGATTTCCTCGAAATTATATTCCTTCGTATTCTTGGGGCGGTGCAAGTGGTTTTTCAACTTATCGCTTTGATAAAGCAATGGAAACCGCTAAAATCATGATGGCACGCCGTAAAGTAGAATTAGATGAAACGGAATTAGCTATTTTGAAATATGTTTTTGATAAAAAGGGCTAACGCCATTTGTTTTCAACTAAAAAATACTACAAATATTGTCCGCCAAAATTTCAGCGGATAATATTTGTAGCATCAAAAAATAATTAACTCCCTAATTGAAGAAAGCTAAGAGTTCTATATTTTACAAAACCTGTTTAACCAAAAACACTATCTGATTGCTGGCTACTATCAAAAACTCGAATTGCGACTACATCCGCCACAGCGGTCATTTGACCATTAGAATAAACCGTGCATTTCATAACCGTTTTTCGACCTTTCATCTCAATAACCGAAGCTCTCAACTCCACAGGAACATCATTTAGGGTTGGTTTCAAATATTTAACCGTAATCGTTCCCGTTGCATAACGGTATTCTGGTTCGCTTCCAAGTTCCCTATTTTCAGATTGACAGGCATACGCCATTGCCGTTCCCATTGTGTGGCAATCAATCAAAGTAGCCAAAACACCACCATTCAACACACCTTTCCAGCCTTGATATTTAGCTTCCGAATTCCAGAGACAAATCGACTCCTCTCCTTCCCAGTAGCTACTGATACTCAGTCCTTCGTGATTATCTCTTCCACAGCCAAAACATATATTTCCTGGCATGGAATCTTGAAAATATTTTTGTGCCATCTTATGTTATTTTAAAAATAAAAAAAATTACTTTAGGGAGTAAAAAAAATAATGTATCCAATCTAGCTTTTTCTTTCCCTTTTTAAAAAACATAAACAAGTAAGAATGATATTTTTCTGTTTTCTTTATTTCAACTTTCACTAAAAAGAAGCCCATATTGAACATATAAGCTTCTTTCGCTAAAAACATCACCTATTGTAAGCCTCCAAACATATTTATAAAAACATGATAAACTTCAACAAATTCACCTTCTCGTCTATGTTTTGCGACACCTATTTTTATACTTGTCTTTTTGCTAGAATCTGTATTTTCGATAAAACTAATTAATGGATATTTTGCTCTAAAATCAATTTTGCCATTAAGTTGGTTTATATAATTCGTGTAATTCCCCCAAAGGCGTTCAAAGTCTTTAGCTTCGGCATAGACAACAACAAAGTTTCTAGCATGACCAGCCGTATCATAATCATGAATCAGCTTGTCTAAATGCTGGGCAACTGTTTTATTTTTTTCACCACAAGAAGCTAAACGAAACGCTTCAATAATAGAATAAGGCGTACCATTCTGTTTGCGTATCATAATATCAATCTCGCCTGCATCCAATTTTGCTCTGCCGCTTCTGGTCTGGTCAGTTACATAATACCATTTTTCTCTCAGAAAATCCGTTAATACATCATTATGCAAGTTTTCTAACGAATGTGTATATTTTCGCTCCAACATTTTGACACATTGGTCAATTATATCCAATAGCAATTGGTCTGTATTTGGTTCATTTATGGTTGACTGACCGTTAATAAGTATATCTATTTTCTTAGACAATGAGTTACTTAAATCTTTAAGAAAAGATATTTGCGCCTGTGCATCACTCAATTGAGTTTCTAAAAACTTGCTTTCTAAACGAGCAATATTCAAATCACTTTCAAGGCTTGTAATTTGTCTATCCAATTTTAAACGTAAAATATCCGCTTGCATCACATTGCGTGGCACTTCAAAATTCAAAATCCAGTCTTCCGAGTTTTGACCAACCAAAGCAACATACTCTTGAAAATAGCTTCCTAACTCCAAAAGCGTCACGCCAATATTTCCATTCGTTACTAAAACTAAACCCTCGTTGTCTCTTTTTACATCAAAAATAATATCCTTGCCCTTCGTCGCTTCTACATAATCTTTAAAGAACTCAATGTATTGCAACATTGCTGTTTGTAGTATTTTAGGGACTTTTAAAGTAAAGTAGTTATAATCTTGTGCAACAGGTTTTTGATTTTTTAAAATGTCTAAGACGAAAATTTCGTTTTCATAGCTAGTCTCTTCAATAATTAAATTTAGAGATTTTAAAATTTGGGGTGTTTCGAATGGGTTTTTAAATACTCGTAAATCTTTTAAGTTTTGAAGCTCTAAAATTGTATTTGGCAAATTTAATAATTTGTTATAAGCTATGTCTAATATTTCTAAGTTTGTCAAATCAGAAATTTCTTCTGATAAAATACTTATTTTATTTCCAGAAACATCTAATACTTCTAAGTTTGCCAATTGAAAAACTTCCTTTGGTAGTTCCTTTATTTTACAATCAACCAAATAGAATTGTCTCAATTTATTTAAATGACTAATAGATGAAGGTATTATAGATATTGGATTTCCATCTAAATTTAATTCTACCAAATTTTTTAGCAAAGATAAACTAAGAATAGTATTAATTTTTGAGTAAGAAAAATCTAATGAAATTAAATTTGAAAAATTTGACGGGAATTGAAGTATATCATAGCCGTTTTCGTCATTCGTTCTTCGAATTTTACAAAAAAGTAAATTAGTAGGTAAAAACCTTTCCTCTAAGAAACGTTTAACTTGCCAAACACCTAAATCTAGTACTAATAATTTTTTTAATAAAAAAAGACGTTTTGAAACTTGAATAGCTGAATATAAATCTAGAATCCTTAAATTAGTAAATTGTACTATGTGTTTACACGCTAATCTATCATCAGATGAAAGTATTTTCAATTTTTTACACTTATGTAATTTTTCAATTAAATCATCATTAAATCTAATTTTAGTATCCAAATACAACAACTCTCCCAACTCATCATCGCTCAGTCCTTCCAAAGAAGTTGCCGAATGTGTATCTTTTTTTTCATAATATTCCTCCAAAAAATCTCTAACCTCAGGCTGTTGCGCCAAAGGAATATCATCAAAGTATTTTTCTATTTTCTCAATCCAAGAATTCATATAGCTATATTATAAAAATAAAATTATCCTTTTTTAAGCGATAAAAAAAATCATACTCCAATTAATCCCAAAATCAAAAAGAAGCCCACATCCCAAAAAGACATGAGCTTCCCCCAATCCAAAAAATTATTAATTATTAATTCCTAATTATTAATTATTAACTCAATTCGCTTGTTGCTTCGTACTTACCACTTCAACCCATTGTCCAGGCTGTCTTGCATTAATTGTATTATCATACATG
>CAKZLT010000462.1 GCA_937127195.1 uncultured Saprospiraceae bacterium | reverse complement strand
AATAGAACAAAGAAAAAGTAGAATGGTGCTAGTTATTTATTTTTCTTCACTTAGGAACTTTCTTACTATTCCTCTTGTATAATATACCATGGAACGTAAAAATCAATATATCTCAGTTTTATCATTATCCTCTTTAAGTAGTTGGTGCTATACCAAGATGGCAGAGGTGTATTGTGAATAGTTGTATGATTTTTTATAAAAATCAAAAAGAACGCCTTTGCATCAATAAAATGCAAAGGCGTTTTTTTATGTCAAAAATGGAGCATCTGTAAGCTAATAGGCAACGCTAATAGATTTAAAACCTATTGTTTAGTGGTTTGAGTCCACTCAGATGTACAATTTAAATTTTAAGAAATCGAAGATTCAATTCCTTCATTTTTACAATATGCGGCAGCCTATTTGGCGTAGTAAGCAGTCTCCAAAACTGTGACTTGTAGGTTCGAATCCTTCCTGCCGCGCAAAAAAAGGAAAGTAAACCAGTTAGGAACTGGGCTAGTCTGCTAAACTAGGCGTTCTCGTAAGGGAATGTGGTTCGAGTCCACTGCTTTCCGCATTTTTAAGTATAAAACGGCTCGCCTATCTCATTTTTATATATTATAAATTATTATAATAAGATGCTTTTTTTTATATTCGTTATAAATATATAACAAACACTCTTTAACAATTAGCACAGTAATGAAACAATATAAAACAAAAGCACTCCTTATTATACTATTGTTCCTATGTACTTTTACACCTATTTTTAGTCAAACAAGCAATTACCAGCCGTTACTCTGCCACGAAATTGTGCAATCTCCATCGAATTTTTCCCGTATTCAAAAACTCATTGAAGTCGATGTTGATATTGTAAATTGTCAATGCGAAGTATTAAGAAAAATTGATTTTTTATCAGAAAGTCGAGCTATTATCAATTTTTATGCTCCAACTATATCACAGTGGACTTTGGAATCTAACTCTAACCCTGATGCAATTATCGAAAGGATTCAAGTCAATCCAATTCAATTAGCTTTGGCTCGTGAAGATTACGCGCTTATTCGCTTTTTGGTATCTAATGGTGTTAATTTGAATCACCTCTCTCCTGATGGACTCCGCCCCTTGGAATATGCATTGCATTCAGGGAGAAAAACGTTAGCTGAATTTTTAATTCGAGTGGGCGCTCAACCTAGTAAAATGACAATTGGCTGCCCGATTGATGTTAATTTGGCGCGTTATTTTATCAATAGAGGTGCAAATCCTTCTACTATTAATATTGAATGCGCTTTGCAAAATCAAGAGCATGCTGCTGCTCTCTTAGCTCTAAATCCTAATTTTAAAGGAAATAACCTATCTGATTATAGCTTTAACGAACTCATTGAAAAACCTAAATTACTGACTTTTTTATTCCAAAATAAGTTTTCTCCTAATAGCTTTAATAATAGTATTGAAAAAAGAACCCTATTAAGTTTAGCCGCAGAAATGGGAAAAAAAGAAGTAGTTGACCTTCTTTTGAAGGTTTCAGCTAAGGTCGATTTGAAAGATGCCGAAGGATTAACACCGCTTTGTCATGCTGTGATGAATAATCAGACTGACATTGTATATCAACTCATTCAGACTGGCGCCAATGTAAATATTCCAATCAAATTTGCTAAAATTCAAACACCTTTATCTTTTGCTGTTACTCAAAGAAATTTCGACTTAACTCAGTTATTACTAAAAAATGGTGCTAATATTTCCTTATCTGACATTGATATATTAAAAGTAGCGGTTGATAATCGAGATGAAAAACTAGTAAACTTATTGGTAGAATATGGTGCAAAACCTCAGCGTTTATTGACTTTATATGGAATGGATTATCTCTTTGCAAAACCTAAAACGATGGCATTTGTCGTAAAAATGGGCGCATTAAGTAATAATGATTCCATGAATTTTGTAGTAAAAGCTGTAAAAGCAGGCAAAAACGATTTGGCTAGTCTCTTGATTCAGAATCAAACAGGATTGAGTAATGTTGATGATGATGGGAAATCAGCCTTACATTATGCTTTTGAACAAAAAAATTACGCTTTAGGTTATCAATTAATTGAGAATGGTGCAAATGTTAACCAAGAAATAGAAGGTTTTGAGCCTTTTTTACATCGTGCGATTAGAGATAATAATCTAGTTATGGTGCATAAATTACTTCAAAATAATGTTCAAATTAATACTACTTCTCTTAATAATCAATCTGCATTACGATTGGCTATCGAAGAAAAAAATATCCAAATCGCTCAATTGCTTCTAAAAAATAATGCAGAAATAACTTGCAGTGATTTCTTTTTAGCTATTGAAAAAGAACATTTTTCGATGGTCAAACAAATGGTTAAACATGGTGCAGATTTGTCATGCGACAAAAAAGGGCGTTCTGTTGTTCAATATGCAAAAAGAAAGAACACCTCTCCACAGATTGCTCAGTTTTTGAAAGGTCAAGTCAAAAAATAGATATGCAATTCGGTATTTCAAAAGTTATTTTACACCATTTGCACTATTATTTTAGTAGCAAAATTCAAAAAAACAGCCTTGATAATGTGGTTTAGTTACCAAATTTAGTTGTACTTCCCTAATCAAAACTAGTACTTTACCCATCAAATCAATCAATTCACTCATTATTGGTTGCGTTAACTTAAAATAAACTACATATTTGTATCATAAGAAAAACATAGAAAGTTGTAATTTTAAAAAACAGAGTTGTAATCCAAGTTAAGAAAAACATAGAATGTTGTAATTTTGAAAAACAGAGTTGTAATCCAAATTAAGAAAAACATAGAACGTTGTAATTTTGAAAAACAGAGTTGTAATCCAAATCAAAAAAAACATAGATGTAATCAAGACCAGTTTTTCTCTTTAGAAAAACAAAAAAATGAACAGCCTGCAATCTGCAGGCTGTTTTCTTTTTACTCCATTTGTTTCTCAAACATTTGAAAATATTTTCCTTTCTGCTTGACTAAAGTTTCATGATTTCCTGTTTCTATCACTTCACCTTTATCCATAACGACTATTTTATTAGCCATTTTTAGGTTATATAAACGGTGTGTAATCAGTATTAGAACTTTATCTTGAGCAAGGTTTCTGAATTTTTCAAAAATCTCGTGTTCTGCCAAAGGGTCAATCGCACTTGTCGGTTCATCCAAAATTATAATATCGGCATTCTTGTAGAATGCACGCGATAGAGCTATTTTTTGCCATTGTCCACCACTGAGTTCTGTGCCTTTCAGAAAGCGAAGTCCTAACATATTATCATAACGTTCAGGTAATTCTTCTATAAATTCTGCTGCTCCTGTATTCTCCGCAGATAATTTTATTTGAGCTTCATCAAGAGGAAGATGCATATTTCCTATCTGAATATTATCCTGAACCGAAAGATGATATTTAGAATAATCTTGAAAAATAACACTTATTTTTTGGCGTAATTCATTCAAATTCAAATTCCTAACATCGTGATTATCAAATTGAATTGAACCATCGTTAACATCATAAAGTCTTGAAAGTAACTTAATAAGTGTTGTTTTTCCTGAGCCATTTTCGCCAACTAAGGCTATGACTTCTCCTTTTTTGAATTCAAGATTGATATTTTTGAGTGCTTTTTGTCCATTTCTGGCAGAAGGATAAATAAAAGAAACATTGTTGAAAGTAATCTTTTCTTTTAATTCAGGTATTGAAATTGGATTTATAGCGTTTTTAACTTGTGGTTTTATTTCTAAAAATTCAAAAATATACTTCAAAAACAAACGATTTTCGTAAACGGTCGCCATCGAAGTAAGCATTGTTTTCATAGTGGATTGCCCTTTCTGAAATGCTTGAAAATACATTACAAAATCACCAACTGTAATTGAGCCATTTGCCGCACGATACGCCACAAATCCATAAATACTAATAGTTGCTGTTATTTCGACTGTTTTAGAAATGATTTCTGCTCTAGCTCGTTTTCCTTCTATCCCCATTTATTGAATATACAGGCGCGCCCGAAGTTCCTTGAATTTTTGCATAAAAATATGCGCCACATCAAATACTCTAATTTCTTTAACATACGTTTCGCTAGTTACTAAGGTATTTAAGTAATAAGACTCGCGCTCCATTTGCGTCGTTTCTCGTTGCCAATTGTATAATACTTTAGAAAAATAAATTTTTATAAAAAAAGCAGGTAATGCTGTCAATATAAAAACAATTGCAATTCCCCAATGTAATAAAAGAAATAATGCGGCTATTGCGGTGAGTGAAAACCCGCTTTGAAGGGTAGATGTAAGGCTTTCCAAAACCCGAACAGGTCTAAAAAGTCCTTGTGTCTGTGCGCGATGAAGGGTATCATGATATTTAGGGTCTTCGTAATAATGTAGGTCAATCTCAATAGATTTGGCTTGCAAGAGACTTGACATATAGTCTGTCACTCGCTGAGATTGTGCTGTTGTGACATACTGAGCTATTATATTAACAATATTAGTTAATAGTAATACACTGCCCATCAGCGTCAAAAAATATATAATGTATTGATAATTGCCCTCTGTTAGCTTAGTTTGATATTCTATTTCATCAACTAATAATTTTATCAAATAGATATTGATTAAAGGTAAGAAGGCTTGAAAAAATAGTAGTACTAATCGTAAAATCGTTAATCTTGAGCTGCTATTCCAAACAAATTGCAGTGCTTGTTGGATGTATTTAATATCTTCTCGCACTAGTTTATCTTTGGATTTTCTCTCTTTTTTAAAAAAAATATACTCCCCTGCTTTTTTGTTTTATACTATGTTTTATAGCAAAACTTTGTTTTTCTACTTCTAAGAACCAGTACCTGTAAGTGCATCTTCCGTTCCTGTTTTAACCTTTAAAATGTCAACACTTTCTCTTTCATATTTTATTAATTCAGGAGAATTCCAAGTTAATTTATTCATCTTATTTCTTTTTTTTGTTAAAAATAATACCTCAAATATATAAATAATTCAATCAATTATCAATATATTTAATAACATATATCATATAAATAAACGTAAAATGGCAAATCACCATAGCATGATTACCTAAGTCATTATCATTCTTTGTCATATTCTTGGTATTAATCATTAAACCTTTTATTTTCTTAAAGTCTATATGTTTAAAAATTGGTCTATTTTCATTTTCTTCAATAAAAGCTATAAGGCTTGCATAAGAATTTAAAAAATTCTTATGCAGTAATGGAAGTGTCAAAATTCTTACTTTATTAGTTTTATAAACATCTTCAACAAGATATTCTTTAACAGACTTTTTAAATAAATAGCGTTTAATAGAATTTTTAACTTTTAATTCTATTGGTAAAGCCAAACTTAGTTCTATTATTCTCTTATCAACTAAAGGATAAACAGTCTCAATTTTCCACTCCTTTCCTGTTATGCTTTCTAAAATAAATCTATTTATAGGTGACTTTAATAACTGTAATTGTCGGTCTCTTGAATAAATAGTACTAGGGTAATAATTCTTCTTTATATTTTGTTTCACCTTGGAAGAACGAAATTCTTCTTTAAGTAATATAAATTCATCATCATTATCGTTATAACTGGTAGTAATTGACGTTGCATAACTTTTAGCAATCCTCAAAGGCAATTTTATTAATGTGAGTAATGGATTGTCTTCATATTGTAAAGAAGCAATTAAATCTTTCCATTTACCTGTTACTAACATTTCTACCTGATAGCTATTGGCTCTAAAAGTTATACCTGAGTCGCCTAAAAAGCCAGATAAAATAGTTCTTATATTATTTT
>CAKZLT010000461.1 GCA_937127195.1 uncultured Saprospiraceae bacterium | reverse complement strand
TGAAAAAAATTGAAAAAGATTGAAAAAATTGTTAAAGAATTAGACTATAATTTAGATTTTTTAGAAAAAGAAACAGAAGGGATATTAGAAAAAGCGGAAGAAAGTATTAGAGTAACAAAAAGAGCATTAGAACAAATAAGAATACTTTTTTTGAGAAAAAAAATAATTCCAAAAAACGAGGAAATACTTTTTTTCAAAAATATAAAACCTTATGTTTTTAGTAAATTAATATATTATGTCAAATTATTTAGTATTGAAAGTAAAAGACCTCGAAGTAGTAATAAATCTCAAGTAAAATACTTCAATAATCATATAGATAGACTTCAAAACTATTTTAATGATAATTTAGAATTTTATCATTATTTCAGAAGAGGTGCTACTTTTTTAGATGAAGAATATTTTATCAGAGGTAAAGCAGATATAAGGCTATTTCCAGATTCATTATCGTTTTTTGCTGACGATAAATTTTCTTCCAGTCACGATACAACAGTGGCTACTATTATGGCATATGATATGTTAATTATCTATCTAAAAAGAGAAATAGATAAACTTGAAAACAATAATAGTATGGAAACAAATTATGGAGCTTTTACAAATCAATAAAAACTATTCTGGACTGGAAATAAAACCGATTTAATCGAGCTAATTTATGCATTGCATAGTTCTGGTTCCGTAAATAGCGGAACAGCAGACATTAAAGAAATGGCTTCTGCCTGTGAGCAAATGTTTAATATAGATCTTGGTGATTATTACAGAACATTTTTAGAAATTCGTTCGCGCAAAATTAATCAAACCAAATACATAGATAAACTTAAAGACTCTTTAGAAAACAAGATGTTAGATTCAGATGAATAAACACCCAAGTTGGGTGTTTTTAAGTGCAAATTGTTTTCATATAATTTGCACTTTTTTGTTGTCAAAAAAAATAAAGTGAATAACAATTAATACCAATACAATTTATTAAAAATGAGTACATAAAATCACCCAAGTTGGGTTTTACTTGTGTATAAACTTCAATAAATCATATCATATTTGCCAAACGAAAGTCAAATCGTAGGTTCACGAACACATATGTATAGTAACAGAAAACTCGTGAACTAAATTAACCCAAAGAAGCTGTTTGAATGTGGGGGCATTCAACAGCTTCTTTACAAAAATTGTTAGAAAATGGCAGCAACTATTATTACTACAGAAGATTTACAAGAATTCAAACACGAATTATTAGAAAACATCAAAGCAATGATTAACCATCAATCAGGTTTTGCACCTAAAAAATGGTTAAAATCTCCAGAGGTCAGAGATTTATTAAGCATTTCTCCAGGAACATTACAAAACTTAAGAATTAACGGCACACTTCCCTACTCTAAAGTTGGTGGTGTTATCTATTACGATTATGAAGAAATCTTAAAAGTAATGGAAGAAAATCGTGTTCATAATAAGTTTTAAATAACTAATAAAAGCCTCTGTGAGCCTCTGTGGAAAAAACCTCCGTGTAACTCTGTGGGAAAAACTACCTAAACCCAATTTTAGGACTATTATCGCCTTGTTGTTCCATCAAACTAAACGACTTCACATCATCCAAAATCACCGTTTTAATCATATAAAGTGTTCTGATCTCCCTTGAAATCGACGCCATTCTAAGGTTTTGATTCCGAACTGCCTGCTGAACAATTTTACGAACCGTTCTCGCATTTCCAAAATATTTATGCTTCGTTTGCGCCAGATTATCAATGTATTTATTCAAATGCACTTTTGCTGCTTCATTCAATTCAAGTTCTTCGGCTTCAAACATCATTTCCGCGATTTCAAAAAGCTGTGCTTCATTATAATCTGGGAAATTGAACTGTTTATCAAAACGAGACAACAATCCAGGATTCGTTTCCAAGAATTCTTGCATCTCCTCTGGATAACCAGCTACAATGACCATAAATGCCCCTCGATGGTCTTCCATTCGCTTGAGTAATGTCTCGATTGCTTCATTTCCGTAATCATTCCCACCACGCGTCAAGCCGTAAGCTTCATCAATAAACAGACCGCCGCCCATTGCTTTATCAATCATTTCGCCTGTTTTGATAGCCGTTTGACCAACAAAACCAGCCACCAAATCCTTTCTATCCACTTCGACCAGATGCCCACGTTCTAATATTCCTAACGCTTTATAAATCTGGACAATTAGTCTTGCTATCGTTGTTTTCCCAGTCCCTGGATTACCTTTAAAGACTGTATGCAACGAAAATGACTTACTAATATCTTTACCAATTTCGCGATAATAGCGTACTAACTTCGCCATTTCGTCAACTTCTTGCTTAATATTATCTAAGCCAACTAAGTCATGCAATTGCGTCAAAGCATCTTGCAAAAGGGCATCATCAATTGGCAAATTAACTCTTTGAGAATCATCAATACCAAATACTTTATGTAAATCTATGCCTTCTATTATCGACAGTGCATCCGCATCAAAAGTCGAAATGTCTTCCATTTTCATCAAACGCAACGCCATATTTTGCTTTGCCTCTTCTACAATTCCATTGACATAACGTGCATTTCCAAAATGTTCATTTCGATTACGATAAACTTCTACTAGTTTCTTATAGATAATTTCAATTGCTTCTTCCGAAATGACAACACCGCGTTTTTCAGCAGTAAAATTGGTAATTTCAACCAATTCTCTAGGTGTATAATCAGGAAAATGAACCACGTTTCTTAGTCTCGAAGTCATTCCAGGATTAGAGTTCAAGAAGTTTTGCATTTCCTTTGGATAACCAGCAAAAATAATTGCAATATCTCCTGGACCATCAGACATTTCCTTCAAAAGTACCTCAATTACTTCTCGACCAAAATCCTTAGGATCGTCTCCTCTATTCGTCAAAGAGTACGCTTCATCTACAAACAAAATTCCACCTCTTGCTTTATCAATTGCCTTTTTGACCTTTGGCGCAGTTTGTCCGATAAATTCACCTACCAGATCCGCTCGACCTACTTCGTGTACCTTACCATGCGACAACAAATCCAAGCTATAATAAATACGTCCGAGCATATTCGCTACCGTCGTTTTACCCGTTCCTGGATTACCTGTAAATACACTATGCAAGCTAAAACCATTACTTTCTTGTAAGCCTTTTTCTGCTCTTATTTTTAAAAACTGAAGATATGACGCCAATTCTTTGAGTTGCTCTTTGACCGATTTCAACCCAATGAGGCTTTCTAGTTCTGCCGATGCTTCTTCAAAAGTTGGCTTAACTTCTTCTGGCTCTTCGGTTTCCGTAATTCCTTGATTTCTACTATGAACAGTAGTATAAGCAAAGCCCTCTTCCTGTTCTTCAAATGCATCTCCGACCTCAAAAGGGACAACAGCGACCAGTTGATCCATAAACATCACTTCAATCGTATATTTATCTGGATACCAGTAATCTAAAGTCTGCGCACCATAGCCTGTATCTAATATAATTTCGGCTCGCTTGTCCGTTATTTCGCTAATATATTCTACATACGCCTTGTGCTGACCAGCGTCATTATAAAAATTAAATTGCAGTTCTAATGGAAAGAATTCTTCTTCTGTTAAAAAGTTTTTTAACTCCATTTCAAGGTTAATAAACCGCGTTTCATCTGATTTATATCTACTATAATAAATGCGATTCTCTGGAGCAAGTCCTTCACGCGGACTTTCAAAAAGGCGAACATTTTCAATAGAGAAGTAAGGATTTTCTTCCGCGCTCACCAATCCTGAATTCACTATATAAAAGAACGTTTGCCCAACTTTTTCACCACCAATAAAAACAGTCCATTGATATTTTCCTTTCTTCCACCAATTAGGTTCAGGTGTTCCCCAGCCTTCTCTCACAAAAATTACGTTCTTATCTTTCGTTACATTTACCTCTTTTTTAAGCGTACAAAGCACTTCATCATTTGCCGTATTCGTGCAAATTAATGTTACTTCAGCTTCCCAATCTTGTTCATCGAATAACTTATTATAAAAAGTCAACTCACAATAGATATAGCGACTTTCTTTTTCATCATAGACCTTTCGATACTTCTTAGAGTTAAAGAAAAGATTTTCTTTAGAGCTAAACACCTTTAGGCTTTTGACTTTATAATTGCCTCCAAGGGCTTCGGGCTTCTTCTTAAAAACCATACTTGACTGAGATTAAAAGATGAAAATAAACGGATTTGAACACGCTTTTGATTTAATATTGAAATATAACAGAAAATCTTAATTTGTCCTAGTTTTTCGCTCAAAAACTAGGGCAAATTAAGATTTTTCATTTCTTCGGAATTTTTCAGGGAGTCCTATTCTTTAGTATTCATCTTCATCCCAAGAAGGATATTGCTCAGGACTTTCTCCTTTCTCTCCAATTAACTTAGGTTTATCTAATGATTTTCCCGTTTCTTCAAAAGATTTAACCGTAATAATAAATTTCCAAGAATCACCAAAATCAAATGTGTAATAAAATCGCTTATTAGAATGTAGATTGAAATCACTTAACTTAAAATCGCTTGCGAAAGGAGGTTCTCCATATTCATAAAAAGCACTATAACTATTTCTTCTACTCTTATCCATATAAAAGGCATACAAATGGTCATCATCAAAATCAACGGAATTAATAATCGCATAATGTAAATCTTCCAGAGTCAAATGATTCCCTAATTGAATTGTTCGAGTCACTTTTGGGGTAAAATACTCCATTTCTACCTCTAAAATAAAATTGCCTTTTATGATTTTTTTAGGGAGCTTTACTTCAAAGTCAGCTTGAATGGATTCTCCAAAAAATGGTTGAATGACCGCAAAAAATGGCTTGTATTGAGCTTCCATTTTTTCAAATAAGGGCTTTATATCTTTTTCGGCTTTCGCATAATCATAAACTTTTTCATCAAAAGGAATTCCCAGCGGAGAAGGTTCTCCCGTTGACTTTTTGAATGATTCATTCCAAAGCGTAAAAGGCGCATTTGGGATTAAGAACGAAATAAATTCCTTTCCAAAAGTAGTCAATGAGATAGCATCTGCCGTAAAGAAAATTCTGGATGAATAGTCATTTTTATTGTTCTGTTTTGTAATATTCCATAAACCAAAATATTGACCATAAAGAGCTAAACTTGAATTATTCGTAATCCCCATTCTTAAAGCCTTTAACTGCTTTCCTGTTTTGCTATCCCACAAAAGACTATAAGCTTGATTAGCTTTTAATTGAATAAGTTCCTCTAATCCTTTTTCAAAAAATTCAGCTACAAAGTAGCTTCTATCTTCTTGACTAATCAATTCAAAATTGGAATACACATAAAAACATTGGAAAAGAAACAGATACTGTTCCTTTGTATTCAATGATTCATATCGCTCAATCTGCTCTGCATTTGGCGTAAAAGAAGGCTTCGATTTCCTTGACCAATCACAAAAAAACAACGCTCCGTTCAAGGCTAAATGATATAATAAATGAATTTGAGCATAATGGTTTTGGTCATTTCTATTCGTCAACCCTTCATGCGGATTAGTCAGTAGTTGATTAATTTCAAAAACGAATTTTCTACTAATAAACTCCTTCGTTTTGGAAATGGTAGGTTTTGCTTTTTTACAGTAATCTAAGAAACTATTGAAGTCAATTACTATTGTCGGTTCAAATGCTTGTAGTATTATTTCTTGCTTCATTTGTATTGATTTTAGTATAAAGACAGGATAATTGTAAAATTTCTGATTATAACGAATTGCAGTGACGCACCTAAAGGCGCTTATACTCTTTTAATCACAAAATTGCTACAAA
>CAKZLT010000460.1 GCA_937127195.1 uncultured Saprospiraceae bacterium | reverse complement strand
TTCTTTGATTCGAGTTTTTTCTTCTCCTTAGCTGCTTGGATTTGAGATTTAAAATTACTAGAACTAACAACCTGATTACCTGTTTGTTTTTCGTATGCTTCTAGTGCTTTTCCTGCGGCTTTTCCTCCTGTTTTGGCAGCATTTTTATTTTCATAAAAACCTTTTGAATCTCTATTTACAACCTCTTGTTTGGTACTTTCTTCACCAAGCATAGCAAAGATAAGTTCAAGGTTTGTCATGTGGTCTCTTAGATTTTCTCTTTTTAAATTTTTGACTTCTCTATGTTCAGAAGGTGTGAAACCAAAGGTTGCTTTAGCAATTTCAGCCGTTAAAATAGCGTATTCTCTACCTTCTTTTACACCTCTTTCTTTCCATTCATCAGTTAGCTCTCCACGAACAATTATGGATTGAAGTCTTTTATTAATCCAATTTTCGTCATAACCTAAATCTCTATAATATTGTCTTGCTCGTTCAGCAGCTAGTTCAGGATTTTCAATTTCTTGAATACGCTCATAACCAACTTTTGCTAACCACTGCTTGAATGGTTCTGCCTTTTTCGACGGAATAGATTGGATAATACGGAAAAGTCCTTGTGTATTAGAACAATCCTCTTTACGCATTTTTCCATCTTTAGCAAGTAATTTCAATCCGTGACAAAGTGTCACGAGTTGGTTTTCTCGCTGTTTGAGTTTTCTCCAATATGCTTTTGGGTCTTTACTTTCAGAAAGTACACCTACTACATCTGATACAGAAAAATACCATTCTTCATTATGCCAGGTTCTTCGGATGGCTTTTTCTTGAAATACAATTAATTTATTTTCTTCCATATTAGATGAATTTAGATATTGAAATAGGTCATAACTTACTATAAAGATACGATTTGCATGGCTCAATCAAAAAGTAATTGTTGATTATTTAATGATGGTTTTGATGATTTTTTATTCTTTTTAGATTTTGGCTTTTTTTCTGATGGCAGTTTGATATTTTCAACTTGTGAGCTGTCATTTTCAAATAAAGAACCTTTTAATCTATCATTAACTTGACGCTCTAATTCTTCCAGTGCATTGGCTCGTTCTGCTTCGTTTTCTATTTTCTGTCGTTCTTTCCAATCTTCTAATATCTTATCATTAGCTGATTTCATAAAGGTATCTTTGTATTCAACAGGTCTTAATACATACTGTTTTCTTATGTCTTGTCTAGTCTTTGCCAACATAATTGCTCTATACATTTCCCAACTTTCCTGTGGAATAAATGATAAAAGCGGAACGACTTGATAACCAAATTTATAGCTGTTGCCTTCTATATCAAGCCCATTCATACAAAGTGCTTCACCAACTACTCCATGTAAAGCCATATTAACTGCAGTGACCTTAGTACATATTGGGTCAATGTCATTCATCGTAACCCAAACCATAGTACCTTTTTTATGTGCATGACTAGCAGCACATAAACCCATTCTTCCAGAACCACAAGCTGGGTCTAGTACTCGTTCAAATTTCTCTCGACTACCTATATCTAAAATACTTGTCATAAACTCAACAACAGGTTCAGGAGTAAAATACTGACCAAGCATACTTGATTTATATCCACTAGTAATTAATTCATACATTCTACCCAAACCATCATAAAATGTTTTATTATCGTCTATTTCGTCTGCCCATAGCATAGTTCGATTACGAATTTCTTCTTGGATATTTTTATAAATATTCAAAAAACGTTTTCTATCTTCTTCATTATATTTTTGACGTTTCAATGGGTTTTCATCAGTTGGAGGATATTGATGTTCCCACAATAACCAATCTACTAAATCACGAAATACCGTATCATACTGCCTTTGATAAGCTAAGCTATCTAGCTCTTTTATAGCACTCGTAAGCTCTGGACACATTGAACGAGCATTAGTCAGTATTTTGGACATGAAAAAGCAGTAAATGATAGTAGTTGTATAGCTAGAGTAATACGTTTGTATAAAAAATCAAGGAGTATTTTGTACAAAATTAGTTTCAGAGTAATTGCATAAAAACGTATTAAAACAATATACTTAAATAAGTTTATAAGTATAAACTTATTTAATCTTTATACTTACATACTCTAACCCTAGCTATCTAGTTGCATTTAGCTTCTAAGTTGATAGTTTAGAAATAGATGGTGAAGCAAGTAAAGAAGTCATTTGCTTAATGGCAGCTTCATTCAAGATTTCAAGTCGTTCATCTTGGCTCATACCAATTCTAATGAGTTCAGCATTTACCGCTTCTAAATTAGATAATACTAATAACTGAAAATGACTTGCCATATCTCTAATATTTCCCTTTTCATTAGGATATTCTAAACGCCATTGTTTGGCAGTCATTCCAAATACCGCTAGGTTTAAAATATCAGCTTCATTAGCATATATATATCCTTTATTTTTAGAAACTCTTTGAGGTATTAATTTTTCTTTTATTGCATCTGTGTGAACCGTATAATTAATTTTAGAAAGTGTTCGCTTTAAATCCCAATCAAGAACTTCATTTCTTTCTTTGGCTTCAATTTGTTTAAGTCTTTGAAATTCTTTGACAACATATAATTGAAATGAAGGACTTAACCAATAACAAAAACCAAGTGCTATATCTAAGTGAGCATAAGTACCTCCATAACGCCCTGCTTTGGATTTAAGACCAATAGCTTTGGTTTCTTTAATCCATCTAGAAGCCGATAATACAAAACGATTTACACCAGCTTCATTTTTAATCTTATCGAATTCGATAAGGTTAAAATCTTGATTATAAAGCTGTTCCCAAACACCCAAAAACTCAATTGTATCTCTTCCTCTCAACCAATTAACAATAAGCATTGAAGGGTTATCAGAGTTAAATTTTCTTGCAATATCTGTTAATGATAAATAATCCTGTTCTCTTAGATTATGTAATTGTATTTCTATACCTTGAATAGTAAGGGTTCTTTTTTTTGCCATATTCATTTATTTAGAAGTCCTCCTTATTGTAACGTATTACTATAAAAGTTATGTATTTTTTAAAAACCTTCTACTAAATAAGTTTATACTTATAAACTTATTATATTATAAAGTATTTAAACTTTTATACTATAAAAACAAAAATACTAATATACTTAATAAAGTAAAATATATTTAATAGTATTTTACTTTTATACTAAAATAAGTATATTTACAAAATACTTATTTTATTTTAACAGTCTCTGTGGTACATAGTCTTTAAGCTATTGTTTTGTTTCCAAAATCACAATAGTTTGAGGGAATTGTTGTCATCACTGCGCTACAAAAATAAAAAAAGGAGTACAAAATGGATAGGTCCGAAGTATTGTCTACCTTAGATTCAACTACCAAATCATCAAAAAACAAAGCAAACAAACGCAAATGGCGAGAAATTGAAGCCATTCATGACAGAAATCAACTAAGACAAGAGCTACGAGAACTGGGAATGTCGCCAGAAGACTCGTTAGAGTTTTTATAAAAGCAAAATTTAAAGCCCTAACTATTTAGGGCTTTTTTTTTTGAAAAATTCAGTCGCTGATTGTTTTCTCGATGGGGAGAATTGAGCTTGTCTTTTAGCAATACTAGCTCAAACCAATGTCTGCAATTTAGGTTTGGTGGACTAGGCG
>CAKZLT010000459.1 GCA_937127195.1 uncultured Saprospiraceae bacterium | reverse complement strand
GTGAATAGTCAAAATATTTCAATTAAATGAATAAGGGAGTAGGCAAAAAATAACCTACCAGTCTAACTTATTTTTCATTTATACTGCGTTAAAAATACTCGCCTTAGCGATGCTAGGACTGCGTTTTTTGCCTTGTTTAAATAAAAAAACAATGACGTTCTTTGTGGTAGGTTATTTATTTCCTACTCCCTTAAAGAACGATAAAAGAATAATTTTATAACTTATTTATCGTTCTTAAGTACCGTGAATACCTTCTATTTCTAAAAATGCAACACCTAAATTATCAATGATGTCACTAGCAATTAAGCTATATTCTCCGACTTTCTTGACTGCATGATCACCAGCTAAACCATGAGCATAAACCCCCAAAACGGCAGCTTCTTCTGGCATATATCCTTGAGCCAAAAGTCCTGTAATTACACCAGTCAAAACGTCTCCGCTTCCGCCTGTTGCCATTCCTGGATTACCTGTTGAATTGAAAAAGCAGCTACCGTCACTCATAGTTACCGAAGTATGACTACCTTTTAGCACGATAGTTATTTCGAGTTCTTGTGACATTTTTCGTTGTAGCTCATTGGTCTGAAAGTCATTTTCCGTTTTACCAAAAAGGCGTTCAAACTCCTTATGATGTGGCGTGATAATGCTACCTTTAGGTATCAATTTATGCCAATTTTCTTTAGCGATGATATTTAGAGCATCTGCGTCAAGTACCAAAGGACAATGACTTTCTTTTAGTAATTTTCGAATGGCAGAAAAAGATTTTTGCTGTTGAGACAAGCCACAGCCTACTCCGATAGCCGTATATTCTGCATTCTGTGGTAAGAAAGTAAAAACAAAACGGTCTTTGTCAATACTTACAATTGCCTCAGGAATAGAGGCTTGCATGATTTCGTAGCCACTTTCGGGAATATGAACAGAGACCAAACCGCTACCACTTCTCAGACAAGCGCGAGTTGCTAATACAGATGCACCCATCATTCCGTAGCTTCCTGTTATCAAGAGGCTATGCCCGAAAATCCCCTTATGGGCAAATTTTGAGCGTGTTTTATAAATAACTTTAATGTCTTGTTCACTGATATAATAGCTATCCGTTGGTAGTTTATGAAGTGCTTCTTCGCTTAGATGTATGGTGTCGGTGTACCATTTTCCGACACGTTGCGCATTTTCGGCAAACATAAACGCCAGTTTTGGTAATTCAAGACTGAAAGTTTCTGTTGGGAAAATAGAAGTAGAACTAGTTGGTTTATCTGCAAACAACCCCGAAGCAATATCAATCGACACAATTGTATCACATTCTGCATTGATTTGCATGATGACTTCATCTAAAAATCCATCAAGCGGACGATTAAGCCCTGAACCTAGAATGGCATCAATTGTAACAGCATTGTATGGAAAATTCGGAATTCCGTAAGCTTCATCAATGTCTGTGATAGAAATATCTAATCCTTTGATTTGCTCAAAGTTAATCTGAAAGTCTCGCGATGGTTTTGATGAAACAGGAATAATAAATACTTCAACGCGGTATTTAAGGTAAGAAAGTAGCCTTGCTACCGCCAAACCATCACCGCCATTATCTCCTGTACCACAGATTACTTGTATGAGTCTTTCTTTGTTCGTATATTTTTTGATGAACCAATCGACAAAGATTACCGATGCACGTTCCATTAATTCTATGGAAACCATGCCTTGCTCTTCAATTGTACTCTTATCTAGTTGCTTTACTTGCTTAGCTGAAAGTATTTTCATTCGTTTAAGTTTTAACTGCCCAAAAATACATAAAAAGTTAAAGTCTTATAAGTAATGAGCAAACAATAAATTGAATATTTATATTTTTTATCACTTGTTCATTATTAAGCTATCACTTAACCTTATTATGAAGAAGAGAGCTTAAGGGCATTGATGTAACCCAAATTTAGTAGGTAAATTAAAAAAACGGTGACTTGAAATCAATACTACGTCAGAATAAACGATTAGACATTTTTTAATAATCATCAACTACAACACTATGAAAAACTTTGGATTCACTATTCTATTAGTCGTTTGCTTTTTAATGTTAATCATTAATTTTATGGTATGAAGTAGCTTTTTAGCCTAGAAAAGCATTATTTGGCACAAACGTGGTAGTAGATTGGCACAAATGAGAGATTTATTGAACCTATATTTGTAAACATATTCTGCACTCAAAATTTAGTCTGTTGAGAAGGTAGATAGAAATGAAATTTAGTTATTTTAGTTTATTCTGACATGTTTACAAAATTGATAATAGAAAACCCCTTTCTCATAGCAGAAAGGGGTTTCTATTTTTTATTTCTAAATTTTCTAAGAAATTCTATTTACCTTTTTGTTTTTGCTCTTTCAGTAGTTTTGCTCTTTTTTCCCAATTGTCAATAATTTCACCTAACTGTTCTCCTCCCAAACGTTTCCCAATTATCTTTTTATTTTCATCCAAAAGATAAATAACAGGAGTTGATTTAATATCATAAATAACAGGAAACTTAGAACGTAAATAAGGATCAGAAGCATTCAACATTCTAATCATATCTTTTTCACGTACAAAATCTACACAATCCTGATAATTTTTATAGGTTTTTGTACAAATGCTAAATACTTCTACACCTTTTTTGCGATATTTGTCAGCAAACTCTACCACTTTAGGCATTGTTTTTTTACAGTGACCACAATCTGGTGCCCAAAACATTAGTACCGTATATTTAGCTTTTATACCATGAAGAGAAACTGGTTTCTTTGCCTCACCTTCTTTATTAGGAATAGTATTCATGCTAATATTTGGTGCAATTTTATTACAAAGCAAAGGACGAAGACGATCCGCGTCATCTTTGATTTTATCTAATTGAGTAGAATCTATCCAATCAGCTTCTCCTTTCAAATAGTACTCATCAGCAATATGAACATAAACAGCATCCATACAAACCACTTTTGATTTGGCGTATTTATTAATTAATCTTATTAAGAAATATTTGTAAGTTTCTTTAGAGTTCTTCGCACGAGTCAATATCTGATCAACGCCCACAATCACAGAATCAGGATGCTGAGGAATAACTTGATCCAAGTAACGTGTGACCTTAGAAGGTAACAAAGGCGTTCTCATTAATCTACCATCACCCAAATCCATATTATCAAAATAATGCTCACGATAATACCAATATTGTTGAGTAGAATCAACGGTTGCTGGTATTTCGACATCCATACTTGTCTGAATGAACTTGGCTGTGAAAGTCTTTGAATTGTTTTTAATTAAATTAGCTTGATATACTTTTACGTCATTATTTAGAGCGATGAGCTTAGCTTCTAACTCTTTAACTTTTGCAGTGTTTTTTGTTTCGCGAGCAGTTTTTAATTCTGGTTCAATCGCACTACTTTTTCTACGTTGATTATTCAAAA
>CAKZLT010000458.1 GCA_937127195.1 uncultured Saprospiraceae bacterium | reverse complement strand
TTGATGGTTGAAAAATACGGTTCGGATTGCTTCAGAATGTATGAAATGTTCTTAGGACCAATTGAACAATCAAAGCCCTGGGATACAAAAGGGATTGAAGGTGTTTCTAAGTTTTTAAGACGATTTTGGGGCTTATTTGTTAATGATAACGGTTTCAATATTTCGGAAGAAACGCCAACTAAAGCAGAATACAAAATCTTGCATACAGCAATCAAAAAAGTAACGGATGATATTCAGCGTTTTTCTTTTAATACTTGCGTGAGTGCCTTTATGGTCGCTTCAACGGATTTGAAAAAAGCGAAATGTAACAAACGAGCGATTTTAGAACCTTTGACCGTGTTGATTGCACCTTTTGCGCCACACTTGGCAGAAGAGTTATGGACAAACTTAGGTAAGGAAGGTTCGATTCACAAAAATGGTTCATTTCCTGTTTTTGAAGCGAAATACTTGGTAGAAGATACTTTAAAATATCCAATTTGTGTAAACGGTAAAAAACGAGCAATGGCTGAGTTTAGTGCAGATACACCAAAAGCGGAAATGGAAAAAACAGCAGTCAACTTACCTGAAATTCAGAAATGGATAGAAGGAAAGAATGTTTCAAAAGTTATCGTTGTACCTAAAAGAATGGTTAATATTGTAGTGAAAGGGTAATTTTTTTAATTGAAAATAGATAATTGAAAATGTTTTTAAATTAAAGGGTCGAATAACTTTTAAGTTGTTCGACCCTTTTTCGTTTTTAACAGAGCAAAAAACAGAAGCGTCGGATTCCTTGAAGGCATCTGACGCTTTAAAAGCATTTTCAATAAAAAAAACTATCCTTCAAAGTGGAAAGAAATCGTGATTGCTCGTGATTGTACTTTTTCTAATACGGAAGAATAAGATAATTTATCATTGTACAATAAAGTATTACTCAAACCGTGAGAAACCTTAATTTCTGGTGAAAAGATAAAATAAGGGAAGAATATTTGAAGTCCAACTCCTAATTCTAAAGCAAAATCAGAAGGTGCAACACGAACCAACTCATTAGAGTTACGAGAACGTGAATTACTCGCAACATCAAAAGAATACTTTGCTCCACCAATAATAAATAATCTCAAATCCTTATAAGGATCTGATTTGTAACGTAAGTGAAAAGGTAATTCTACAAATACCGATTCAATCCTTTTATTGACAGGTAAGTTTTCTACTGTCCAATATTCTAAAGTCCTGTTAGCGAACGATAAAGTCGGTAGAAATCTAAAGTCAAAGTTTTTACCAATCTTTAGGTTGGTAACAATCCCCAGATTAAATCCTCCACCCGTAGTCGATTCTGCTAATGTAATACTATCATTCAAAATGAAGTCATTTGAATGTGCCAACTTGTAATTCGCTGAATTATAAGCTAGAGTGATTCCGAAATAATAAGGCTTTTGGGCAAAGTCAAGGTAGTTATAAGTACCTCGGATTTGCGCTTGCGCATTTATAACGAAAAATAAAGCGGCTGTAATAGCAATTATTTTTTTCCCAAGTATATGGTGCATATTCCTAAACTTAATGAGATGAATTGAGTCGATTGAAAACCAATCTTATCTAACTTACTTACAAAATTTTTGCCATCTGGGAAAGCTTGAACCGATTCATATAAATATTTATACGCTTTCGGGTCTTTTGATGTAAACTTCCCAATTGTAGGCAATATATATTTAAAGTAGAAATTAAACAATTGTTTGAATGGAAATATTGTGGGTTTTGAAAATTCTAGTACAACTAATTTTCCTTTTGGCTTCAAAACTCGGTGCATTTCAATCAAACCTTTCTCTAGGTTTTCAAAATTTCTTACTCCAAATGCAACGGTAATTGCATCAAAAGTATTGCTTTCGAAGGGCATATCTTCCGAATCAATTTCTTTTAAAGTAATCATTTCGGTCAATCCTGCCTTAGCTACTTTTTCGCGACCAATAGCAAGCATCTCTGTCGAAATATCACCTCCAATGATTTCTTCTGGTTGAAGACGTTTAGCCATTTCTAAAGTCAAATCACCTGTACCCGTAGCAATATCTAAGAGCTTTTTAGGATTATCTTCCTTTAATAAATTAATCGCTTTTTTGCGCCAAGTTCTGTCAATTCCTAGGGTCAATACTTTATTTAATAAATCGTAATACGGAGCGATATTATTAAACATCGTCGAAATCTGTTTCTTTTTACTCCCTTCTTCTTGATATGGCTTGACCGTTTTTACTTGTGTCATGAATTTTATTTTTTCATAAGGCGTTGCACCTGTTTCATTATTAGGTAAACCTTAATCTATGTACTTGCGTCCCTTTGGAACTTGATTTTTTTAATTTTCAACAAAAATAAGCTACTTTCTTTAAGGCAAAACTTTATTTTAAAGAAAAATGCTTTTTTAAAGAATTATTTGTATTCAAAATAAATAACGTTCTTTGCAAAAAGTTTTAGTTTTTTTTATAATCTTGATTTTTTTTGAAAAAAAAGAAAAATCTAATCCCAAGGAAATAAAATTTCATAAAATAGGGTGTAGCCCTATAAAACAATAAAAATGGTCATTAAATACGCGGATTACATCGGAAGTTATCCTCAATATACCCTTTGCCCGAAGGATTTAAAAGCTGAATTTGCTTTCATCGGGCGTTCTAATGTTGGAAAATCCTCTTTAATTAATATGCTTTTGGAGCGTAAGGGATTGGCAAGAATATCTGGAAAACCAGGAAAAACCCAAATGTTGAACTATTATATGGTCAACGGCGCGTGGTACACCGTTGATTTGCCAGGCTATGGCTATGCGCGAATTTCGAAAAGAGAGCGTGGCAAGTGGGAAAAAATGATTAACGCCTATTTGACACATCGTCAAACATTGGTTTGCGCCTTCGTTTTGATTGATTGTAATATTCCTCCTCAAGAAATTGATATAGCTTTTATTAATGATTTGGGTAAAATGCGCGTACCGTTCGCAATTGTTTTTACTAAATTTGATAAATCCAAAAAACCAGAAATCGCAGAAGCTAATATTGAAAAATTCAAAGAAAGACTTTTAGAAGATTGGGATGGTTTTCCTGAATATTTCGTAACGTCAGCAACCAAACGAGAAGGAAGAGAGGGCGTGTTAAAATACATTCAAACGCTAACGGATGAATATGAAGCATTTAAAGAAAAAATGTCTTAGTAGTCAGTCTTAATAAGACTGGTTTTAGAGTTAAGCGTTTATTTTTTAAGGTTTTCAAAATCTTATAGATTGATAAGGCTCTATATGATTTAGGTTGGTTTTTTTTTTCAAAAAATAGATTATACCAAAACATCAATCGAACCTTATAAGGCATAGCCGTATAGCTAAAATAAGAAAGTAGCCCCAAAGGGGTGAAATATTACAGCATCGGGGCTTGTCCCGATGAATGATAAATTATAGAACCATTAATTATAGCCCTGAATGGGCGATATATATTGCGCCCATTCAAGGCTAATTAGGCACATTTTTCATATTTTAATTCATCGGGACAAGCCCCGATGCTGTCATATTTCACCCCTTTGGGGCTTTTTTGTGAAGTATGACTTGATTTTGTCAACTGTACGGCTATGCCGTATAAGGTTTAGAGAAGCAAGAAAAAAGTACTAATGACCAACTCAAATCATATAGAATCATTGATAACTGGGCTTTTGCTATCCTAGTTTTTTTATAAAAAAAAGAAAATGATAGTTTGTTTTGATGTCGATTACAGAGAGAATACAGCGCACATCGGCGGATTAGTCTTTCTGGAATGGGAAGATGCAGAGCCGTTTAGAGCCTATCAAATGGTAATTGAAGGCGTTCATGATTATGTTCCAGGTGAATTTTATAAAAGAGAATTGCCTTGTTTGATTCAATTACTTGACCAAATTACGGAGCCAATTCATGTCATAGTCGTTGATGGTTACGTTTGGTTGTCGGAAGAAACAAAAGGCTTAGGCGCGTATTTGTATGAAGCAATTCGGGGTTCTGTGCCAATTATTGGGGTTGCCAAAAACAAATTTCAACGTGCAAACACCGCAATTGAAGTGCTTAGAGGTGAAAGCGAAAAACCTTTATTTGTGAGTTCTACGGGGATTGAAACCAAATTGGCAGCGGATTATATTAAAAAAATGCACGGAGATTATCGCTTTCCTACTATGTTGAAGGCAGTTGACCATTTGGCGCGTAGTTGGTAGTTTTTTTATAAAAATGGACAATTGACAATGTATAAAGCGTCGAATGCCTTCAAGGCACTTGACGCTTATAACAACAAAACAAAACCATGAAAATAATTATTTTAGGGCCCGCGTATCCTTTGAGGGGCGGGTTAGCTTCATTTAGTGAACGAATGGCAACGCAATTGCAAACGGAAGGGCATGAAGTAGAGATTGTTACTTTTAGCTTACAATATCCTAATTTTTTGTTTCCTGGGAAGACGCAATTTTCTAGCGACCCCGCACCAGCGGATTTGAAAGTTCATGTTTGGATGAACTCAATCAATCCTTTGAATTGGATAAAAACAGGGCAACGCATCCGAAAAATGAACGCGGATTTGGTAATTTGTAAATATTGGTTACCTTTCATGGGACCATGTTTGGGAACGATTTTGAGGCAAGTCAAAAAGAACCCAAAAACTCATATTATGGCATTGGCTCATAATATTATTCCGCACGAAAAACGCCCAGGAGATATTTCTTTTACGAAGTATTTTGTGAAGCCTGTAGATAGTTTTTTGACCTTATCAAAATTAGTTGCCGAAGAAATCAAAGACTTTTCTAATAAAAAAACAGCATTTACACCACATCCAATTTATGACAATTACGGTGAACACGTTCCGAAAAAGGAAGCACGCGAAAAATTGAATTTGGATGGAAATTTTGACTATTTGCTATTTTTTGGATTCATAAGAAAATACAAAGGATTGGATTTATTATTGGAAGCGATGGGAGATGAACGCATCCAAAATATGCCGATTAAAGCCATCGTAGCAGGCGAGTATTATGATAATAAAGCCACTTATGATGAGCAAATTGAGCGGTTGGGCATTCAAGATAAGGTGATTGTTCGCGATGATTTCATACCGAATGATGAAGTTCGTTATTACTTCGGGGCTTCTGATGTGGTGGTGCAGCCGTATCGAACGGCAACTCAAAGCGGTATTTCGCAGTTGGCGTATCACTTCGAAAAACCAATGGTCGTCACCAATGTCGGTGGCTTACCAGAGATTGTTGGGGATAATGGCGCGGGATATGTCGTGGAAGTAAACGCAAAAGCGATTGCGGACGCGATTATTGATTTTTATGAAAATAAAAAAGAAGCAGAATTGGTCGCGAAAGTGAAGGAAAATAAAAAGCGTTTTTCGTGGGAAGTGCTGACGCAGGTGATTTATGATTTGAAAAATGAAAATGTCTGAGCATAATTTGTTATCGTTTTAAAATATTTTACCATTTTAGCGAGTCCCGTTTTCATTTTTTTTAAAAAATAGCCTTATCTTGCTAAAACTATTTTTTTAAAAAAAACTGATAACTACTTAAAGCCAAAAATTTGTTTTATCATGTTTTAAAAGATATTGATTTGTCAAATTATCATTATCCAAGGCATTTTAATTAAAAAATGAACAAATGGTATTACCTAATATAAAAACGGCAACTCAATTTGAAGAAATAGTTAAACCAAATTTTTATACAATCTTAAACCTCCAAACTCAAAACCGTTTACTGCACTGCAAGAAGCACGAGATATATTACTCGGGTTGATTAATGAGATGAAGCTTTAGAGAATGATTATTAGACTTAGGGTGTAGGCAAAAAATAAATTATGATTTTTAGAAATATTGAAGACTTAACAGAACAGACTAATCAAGGATTAGGAAATTTTTGTAGCGTATTCCAATACTACAGGAAATTTTTTTTTGATTTAAATAGAGTGTCAAGTAGGACTATTCTTTTTAAATTTAATGAAACAGGAAGAGATTGGGTCATTAATCCTGGTGGTGGAGTTGAATTGCAATATCAATTGGTATTTAGAGAAAATCGATATGTGATGTATGGTTTAGGCTTCAATACGCAAAAAGTTCCTTTTAAACATAAAAAAAGCCCTGCTGGTTATATGCAACCTTATGCAGATTCTTATCTTTCTCAACCTGATTTGGAAAAAAACCTTTTAAAAAATAAATTTAATTACCATTATCACAATAGCACCCAAAATAGCCTTAAAAAACTAATAGATAATCAATATATCTTAATTGGTAAACAAATCAATGTTACAAGGATTCAGAATGGTTTTGAAATGAAAAAAGCAGATTTTGATATGATGTTAAGTGAAATCCGAGGTTTATTATTCGAGACTTATAAAGCAGTTTTAGATGGGTTATAGAGAGAGTGGATTTTGAATATAGATTAATTATGCCGCATTAAGTTCAATTCTTTAATGCGGCATATATTCATCAGAGAAACTTCAACAATTTTAACTCAACAATTGATAAACCAATAAACTGCTCAAATATGCTAACGCACTCATAAATACAAACTGTATCACTGGCCATTTCCAGCTATTCGTTTCTCGTTTTACAACTGCAAGCGTACTCATACACTGCATTGCAAACACATAAAAAAGCAATAAAGAGAGCGAAGTTGCCATTGTATAAACAGGTTCTCCCGTCGTAGGATGCACTTCTTTTGCCATTTGTTCTTGTATCGCGTATTCGTCCTCGGTGCTTCCGATACTATAAATAGTTGCCATCGTTCCGACAAATACTTCACGAGCCGCAAAGGAAGTTACTAATGCAATTCCTATTTTCCAATCAAATCCTAATGGCTTGATTGCTGGTTCGATAAACTTACCAAAATGCCCTGCATAAGATGCTTCTAATGTCTTAGAAGCCAATAAATCTGCGGCAGCAGACTCACTTAACTGCTGTTCTTTAGCTACATTTTGAGCTTCTAATTGTGCATTTTTCATGCTTTCAGTAGGTCCAAAAGTCGCTAAAACCCAAAGCACAACTGATATAATTAAAATAATTTTACCTGCTTCTATTGTAAACGATTTCACCTTTTCATAAACATTCATGCCCACATTTCTAATTTGTGGTGAACGATATTCAGGCAATTGTATCATTAAAAAGCTGCGTTCATTTGTTTTTAGTATTTTATTAAAAACATAAGCAGCTCCTAAAGCAGCCACAATTCCTAATAAATATAATCCCATAAACACCAATGCTTGCGCATTAAAAATGCCTAACACCGAAATCGAAGGCACTACAAAGCCAATCAAGACAATATAAACAGGAATACGCGCCGAACAACTAATTAGCGGTGTAACCATAATTGTAATCAATCGTTCTTTCCAATTACTTATCGTTCTGGTGGACATCACAGCGGGGATTGCACACGCTCCGCCCGAAATCAACGCAACGATACTTCGACCATTTAAGCCAAATCTCTGCATGATTTTATCAAACATAAATACAGCACGAGACATATAACCGACTTCCTCCAATAGCGAAATCAAGAAAAACAGTATAGCTATTTGTGGTATAAAAATCAATACTCCACCCAATCCTGCAATCAATCCATCGGTCAGTAAATCTGTAAACCAACCAACAGGAAGCGTATTTCTAGCCAAACTACTCAAACCTCCAATACCTTGTTCTATCCAATCCATCGGAATACTCGACCAAGTAAAAATGGCTTGAAAAATCAATAACATCAATACAAAAAAGATAATTGGCCCAAATATTCGATGCATTACAACTGCATCAACTCGGTCTGTCAATGTATTATGATTATTCACTTTTGCCTTTATAGCGCGGTGAATAATCGGTGTAAATATATCAAAACGCTGCATCGTCTCATTGATTCGACCACGAAGCGGTACATATTCCGAATGGTTTTCAATGGCTATTTCGCCAACTTTTTCTTTATTGATTTCTGTTAGAAAAGGTAAATGCTCATAATGATGTAACCATAATAAGTTTCGATAAGTATTATTAGCCTCAGGAATAGCTTTTTCGAGCGTAGAAGTTATTTTCTTCTCAACAGAAGAATAATGTTTATAAAGTGGCTTCGGTAAGAACGTTTCTGGAGTCTGTTTGATAGCTGCCATCAATCCTTTCAATGCAACTAATCCCTCTCCTGTTCGATTACTAATTGCGACAATAGGCGAGCCTAATTCTTTTTCAAGGCGTTTAGTATCAATATCTAGCCCTTCTTTTTCAGCAATATCATTCATACTCAGTACCAAAACCATCGGAAAACCAAGGTTTTGTACCTGTGTAAACAACAATAAATGCTTTTCTAAATTCATTACATCTGCCACGTAAACGACTGCGTTAGGATGAAATTCATCTGTTGGATTCGCAATTACATTTAATACAACTCGCTCATCTTGAGTTGTTGGATGTAAACTATAAGTTCCAGGAAAATCAATTAAAGTAATTTCATCCTCTTCTGATAAAACTGCTGTACCAACCTTTTTTTCGACTGTTACACCAGGAAAATTTCCAACGTGTTGACGAAGACCTGTAAGTTGATTGAATAAAGAAGATTTCCCGCTATTAGGGTTGCCTAATAATCCTATTATAAATGGTTTGTTATCTTTCATTTGCTTACTGCTACTAATATACTTGCTGCCTCTATACTTCTTAAAGCAATTCTTTGGTTATCAAACTTAATATAAAATCCTCCGCGCAATGGTGCTTTACGAATCAGTTCGATTTGGCTACCTGGCAAAATTCCCATGGTCAACAAACGACTAGAAATCAATTCGTCCGTGAACCCTAAGATATTCCCTTTAGTCTTTACTTTCAACTCTGAAAGTAACCTACCTTTTTTTACCGTCACCTTATTTTGATTTAGTTTAAATAAAAAGTCCGCTAATTTAATTAGGTAAATGGAAATTGCCTAATAATTGTTGATGAATTTTATCAGTAAATTGTAAGAAGCCCGATGATTGAAGTCAACAAATTCAATGAGTGAACCTTACCTCATCGCGTCCCAATTCTTTTCATAAAGATTGATAAGGATTTGATTTTGAAGTTTATTGATTTCAGTTATTCTTTCCTTTCTATCTCCACCAAATACAAACATACTTGGCAACATTTCAGGATTCATATATTTTAAAGTCAAGTCTTCTTTCGTTAAATTTTCTTTTAAAATATTCATAACCACATCGGCAGGCGGTGCCGAATTAGGAAAACGCCCTTGGTCATTCACAGCTACATTAAATCCCCATTGTCCAAAAGTTGGAACATAGGTTTGATAAGGAATTGTCCTCTCAAAAACCGTGTCCATTGTATTATGAATACACCAAAAAGCATCTGGCGCAAAATAAGGAGAAGTCGATTGTGTCACCACTACCCCATCGGCTGCCAATACTTTTTTGATTAACCCGTAAAACTCTTTACTATATAATTTACCTAAACTTTCATTACTTGGATCTGGCAAATCTATCAAAATGACATTATAGATTTCATTCGATTTTTCGATAAACTTATAAGCATCTTGGTTAAAAATTTTGACTTTTTCGTCACTCAAACTTTTTTCGTTGAGTCTCGTAAATACAGGGTGTGATTTCCCTAAGTCCGTAATTTCAGGGTCTAAATCCACCAAATCTATTTTACCAATATCTTCATATTTCAACAATTCTCTAACAGCCAAACCATCTACACCACCTAATATTAACCCTTTTTCGCGGTGTGTCGTTAAGTTCATCGGAACGTGAACCAAAGGTTCATGATAGCGATATTCGTCCATTGATGAAAATTGTAAATTCCCATTAATGAACAATCGAAGGTCTTTATTCCAGCGAGTTACAACTATATTTTGATATTTGGATTGCTCCGAAAGCATTACTTCATCTCGATACAAATAACCTTCATAGAAAGCATTTATTTGAAAAGAATAAATAAATCCAGCTATCAAAACAGCTCCTAATACCAATTCTCCAATAAGAAATTGTTTGAATCTTTTGAGTTCTTTTTTAAAAAGATAGGTATTCAAAACAGCTACACTTAGATTAATAATACCAATCAAAAAAGCTGTTCGCATTGTTCCTAACATAGGAAGTAACAATAAAGGAAATGCAACAGAGGCAATCAATGAACCTAAATAATCAAAGGAAAGAACATTAGCAAGTGCGTCTTTTACATTCTCATATTGACTGACAATCCGTGTCAAAATAGGAACTTCTATTCCAATCATCGCCCCCAAAATGGCAATTATAACAAAAGCAAACCCATAAAAATAGGAAGTCATCGAAAAGGCAAAATAAAGTAGAAAAGCCGAAAAACCGCCTACTAAACTCAATACTATTTCAAAACGAACAAACCAAGCGGGCAAGTCTTCTTGAATATATTTTGATATAAAAGAACCAACGCCCATAAAAGATAAAAACAAGCCAATCACAATCGAGAAGTGCAAAATACTGCTTCCCTGAAAATAACTCGTAATGGTACTAATCAATAATTCATATAAAATTCCGCAAATGGCAATCATAAAAACTGATGCCAGTAATGTTGTTACTTTTCTTTTTTGATTCACTTAATTCTTTTCTTTCTTTTTTACAAAAAAAGTCAAAAGCTATTCAAATGACTGAATAACTTCTGACTTTCATTTTTATATAAATATATTTTACTTACCCGAAAAACTACTATATCCTGTTCTCAAAAAGTAAATACTTCTAAAACTCGTTCTCAAGCAATCCCCATTATGTTCTTTATAATAATTCGGACAGTC
>CAKZLT010000457.1 GCA_937127195.1 uncultured Saprospiraceae bacterium | reverse complement strand
ATTGATTGGCTATTCTGAAAGGCAGGTTCATAGGTCTAATGATGAAATTGATGGTTGCTGGTTTCTAGTTGCTGCTACCGCTGTTACTAGAGCAGCGGTAGCAGCAACTAGCTTAATTAAGTGTTATTTTTGAGTAATCACATAAAATCATAAAGAACCATTATTCTCTTTCTCTTCTTTTGTTTCATCAGATTTTTCTTTATCCGTGATATTATCAAAAATCTGATTCAAACGATACATTTCATCCAAAGTATCATCCAAA
This sequence comes from uncultured Saprospiraceae bacterium, assembly GCA_937127195.1. GTDB lineage: Bacteria > Bacteroidota > Bacteroidia > Chitinophagales > Saprospiraceae > CAKZLL01. The sequence continues at coordinate 7,432 of CAKZLT010000457.1, read as the reverse complement.
TGTAACTTCAAACTAGGCACTCGCCTCACTTGCTTTCGGATTCGCTGCCCAAAAAGTTGCTTCAAACGTGGCAAACTTTCCTCCATTTCTAACAAAACGGTTTGCTTATCTTCTACATTATAAACACTCAAATATATTTTTGCTTCCCCAAAATCTGGTGTTACCGAGACATTGGTCACCGTAACCAAAGGTTCAGTACCATAAATAAACGCTCCTTCTCTCATTAAGACTTCGCTAAAACGTTGTCTTACCAAACTCGCCATCTGACTTTGTCTTTTCGATGCCATGATTTTTCTTTTATAAAAAAATAACTTTTGCTATTTTTAATGATGAATTACAAAGATAGCAAATAAACAGTTTTTATCATTTTATCGTTCCAGTGGTTTTCTATAAAAAATAATTCCTTTTTTGTAGAAAAATATGCTATCCAGTAAGCTTTACAAAAAAGGCGTTAGTTTTGCAGAATAATTACAACATTAATCAACGAAAAATGGCTTATAAGTATTTTAAATATCCTAGTCGATATGCTGTTCTGACAGACGAACCGATAGCTTGCGAAATTTGCAAAAAGAAACAAATTTGCTTGGATGCAACGGCATTTTATAGTAAAGACGAAATAGAAGCCATTTGCGAAAATTGCCTCAAAGCAGGTCGATTGCCAGAAATAGAGGCTTGTTCAAATGATGCAGATGTAGAAGAATTGTTTGACCAATTAATTCATTTACATCCAAATAAAAAACGAGAAACCTTACTTCAAGAAGCGAAAGCAAAAACGGATGAACTCGAATTTAGAACGCCTCCTTTGGTATCATGGCAGGATTGGAAATTTCCAGCACTAGATGGCGATTATGCGCAGTTTGTTTGTTTTGGTTCAAAGCATGAATATAATAAATATGCTCCTGATGGCGACGGAAAAGCTTTTTTTGAAAAATGGTTGCTTGACGACCTTCGAGAATTTACCAACTTTGAAAACCTTTGGCGCGCCGTTCCCGAAAATCGTATTCGCACAGTATCACAGAGTAACGATTTTTCTTTATTAACTTATCTGTTTAAAAGCCTGCATTCTGAGCAATATGTTATTGTTTGGGATTTGATGTAGTAGTGAACTCATCGAAATTTTGAGAATGCTAGTCTAAAGATTGGACTTTCATTTCAACATTTATAGCTGAAATTACGTATATTTATAAGAAACGTTCAAAAAATAATAAAGCGTAACTTAATATAAAATGTCAAATAAGAATTATCAATATAGATTTGGAGGCCCTTTTAATTGGATTATTGCGATTGTAGCAATATTTGTAGTCATTTTTTTGGTTACTCAATTAGTTAAGATATTGTGGTGGCTGGCGGCAGCATTGATGCCTATTCTATTAATTGCTACGTTGATTATCAACCGCAATGTTGTTTTTGATTTTGTAAAAAGTATTCGAAACCTATATAAAAAGAGTCTTCCAACAGGAATCATTGCAACTGTTTTGACGGTTGTTGGATTTCCTTTTGTGACTTTATTTTTATTTGGAAAGGCAATGCTTTTTAGAAAAATTGATAAAATCAAAAAAGAAGCAGAAACTGAGAATGAAAATAAATTTGGTGAATATATCGAATATGAAGAGGTTGATAGTTTTACAAAACTCTTGAATGAACAGAAGAAGCAAGAGCGTAAAATTCGTATTGACATCGACCCTCCAAAGGAAGATAGGAACAATAATCCTTATAATAAGCTTTGGGAATAATTAGAAAAAGTTCTCATAAACAATGGCAAGAAAGCTATCTCATTCATTTTTGAGATAGCTTTTTTTATAGGTACTTAAAAGTAATGACGTAATTATAAGGAAGTATTTTTGCTTACTCACTTAAAAAAATACTAATCATCAATTTATTTGTGTTTAACAACCGTAAATGGAAGCTAATGACATTTTATAGTCATGGCTTTGTCAGATTAAAACTAAACAAAAATCATTTTTTTCGTCCTTTAAATTGTCTAATTTTACATAATGGTAAAATGTTATATGTATATTGAATTAATAAATAAGCTTTTAAGGCAATTTTTTATTGAGTAATGTAGCATAACAATCTATTTACGATACATATATAATAAATGTTAAACCTATTTAATATATGACGGTACATTTTTTGCTATATAATATAGTATATAAGAATGAAAAAGACCTGAATAAATTTTAAGACACAAAGAAAAAAGGAATGAAATGAAGCCTTTGCGAAAAATATATATAATATTTCTAGGATTTTTACTCTTTTTAGGAGCTTGTGAAAATCCATTGGATGATAAAAAAACAACTCAAGGGTTTACCCTTGATGATGAGCAAGAGTTAGGTGATGAGATTCATAATGCAATGGTAGCTAGTAGTCTCTTCAAAGTGCTTTCTAATAAAGAAGAATCAACATACTTTGCTGCTCATCAATACCTTGCGGGGTTACGAGGGAAAATTTGGGGAACTGGATATTTGGAACACCAACGTGATTTTAAATGGACTATACATATTCTGGAAGATGATACAAATCAGCGTTGTTTTACGACAGTTGGAGGAAAAGTATATGTGACAACAGGCTTGCTAAGAGATATGGTTAATAATGAAGCAGAGCTTTATGGTGTATTAGCCCACGAAATGTACTATGCTGATAGACATTATCACATGGATAAGCTCCTTGAAGGTTATACATTTACTGAAATATTAGATGTAAAACATGGTGGCTCAAATGCGAAAGCTTTAGAAATGGTGGGAACTTTTTACAATACGCCTCGTAATGCAGATTTAGTTCATCAAGCAGATTTACTTGCCGCAGATATAGTTTGTGCTATAGGTGGTTTATCTATTAAAGCTTTTGGAAATGCTATTGAAAATGCAGAATTAACAGGTTCTGATTGGTATATTAATCACCCAACACCCAATATTTTTTCTTCTGTACAAGAGAGAAAAGAGGAGCTAAATATAAAAGCAGTAACCTGTGGAAATAATGACGAAAATGAAGTTAATCTAAATAAATATTTAGCTTTTTTAGATATTCTTCCGCCAAGATAAAATAAAAGTGACTTTACATGAAGTACCCGTCCTAAGGACAGGTATAAGCATTGTAAAGCATTATAAATTGTGTATTCTAACCTACTAAGGAGTTTTCTTAGTAGGTTATTTTTTTATCCAAATGTAGCTATTCTATACTATCAAAAGGAAATGGATTAATATCAACGGTCGGCATTTCTGGGCGTTTCGGGCGCAGTAAAATAGTATCTTGCGCTCTCAAATCACGCGCATACATTTCGGCAATCAAAGAGTCTGCAATCGGAACGGCAGTTTCCATCACTCGCTTTTCGCAACTTTGAGCAAACTTTATTTTCAACTCATTGATTTTATTTTGAAAAGCTATTTCAATAGCTTCTTCTGACGAAAGGTTAGTTGATTGATTATTTTGAAATGAGAATAATCCCATAACACCACAAATTCCTATTATAATCGGAATAATGTATTTTTTTCTGAACATATTTTTAATATTTCAATTTTTACAAACTATCAACTCGAAGCGTATCGGAGTTTTTGTAGTATTCAAAAACGATAGAATCGACTTTTTCTTGCACTCTTTCCTGAAACAAGCTATCGCAATCCTTGTTATATTGAATACTTAAAGTATCACGAACAGCTTTAAAACGTTTCGCTGCTGCTCTTTCAATAGCAGAATCTGACATTTGATTAGATTCGCTACCACAGCTAGTCAAGTAACATATCGAAACGGTTGCCGTAAACGTTATAAGATAAAGACGTTTTAGTTTTTTCATGTTACTATATTATAAGTTTATATAATAATGTCAAAGAAGTTTTGATATTTTTTTTATAAAACAAAATTAACACAAATAGCATTCTAAAAAAACGAAGTTGTTTTTCAAAAGAAAGGAAGTTATGTCTAAAAGGATTTTTATAATATCTATTGCCATTTTCATGGTGTCATTAAATACATTCGCCCAACCTAAAGACTCTCTTAATAAAGTCGAGAAAGGTGTATTTGATGGTGAGGTAGTCGAATTTTTGATTACAGAAAATGGGGATACAGTGATTTTAGCAAGTTTGGGAGAAGTCGCAATTACTCATAATCTATATAGTAATCGCAAAGAACAGTACCATCATTATAGAGTCAAAAAGCGGGCTGTAAAGGTTCATAAGTACGCCGAGGATGCCATTCGGATATTTAATGAAGTGCAAAATGTTACGAATAACATGAAAAGACGCAAACGTAAAAAACATATCAAACGGCTTCAAAAAGAGCTTAAATCCGAATTTGATGCACCATTAAGAAAGTTATCAAGATATGAAGGTTTTGTGTTGATGTGTATGATAGAACGAGAATTGGATATGCCTTTGTATGATTTGGTGAAAGACCTAAGAGGTTGGTGGTCAGCAAATTATTGGAATAGTTTGGCTAGTATTTATGGTTATAATATCAAGGACGGTTATGATCCGAATCGTGACCCTATTCTTGAAAATGTATTAAGAGATTTGAAGATTTCGAATGAACTAGCCAAGAAACAATAGATTGTAATTAGGATACCTTTTATAATGTTATATAATTTTTTTAAAAAAACTCATCAAATATGTCTCGATACAATAGGAAAACGCCAAAGCAATATGCTATCGAATTAATTATATTAGTCTTTGGAATTACTGTTTCATTTCTATTGAATGAATGGCGGGAAAATATCCAGCATCGACGCATCGAACAACAAACTTTACTCACCATTCAAGAAAACTTGGCTGCTGACACACTTATGCTTTCCCAACAAGATTTAGTTTTTGATATGTTCATCGGGCGATTAGAAAAACTATTGGATGAAGATAAAAGTAGTTATGCTGATAGTTTAGACTTTTATTTGGATGCTTCTATTTCTTATGGTGCTTTTTTTGAGACGACTATTGGTTATAATGAAATGACTCAAACAGGCAACTCTCAACATATCAGAGATAGAAAACTCCTTCAATCTATTATTCGCTATTATACGAAGTCATTGGTGTTTTTGAAAGAATGGACAAAAATTGATGAACAATTTGTACTAAATCGTTCTATTCCTCATTTTGAATCAACCTTTCCTCATGCTCCGCTCTATAAATATGGAGAACTTTACGCCAAAAAGTCAACTCGCCTTCAACGCGCATTGAATCAAGATGAATTCAAAAATATCGTCCGAGATAATATTTTATTTAAAAAATCAAGCCAACAGGTTTTTAAGTTTAGTAAAAAGAATGCGATTGACTTGATGAAAGAAATTGAAGCGTATCAGGAGTGATTTTTTTTATAAAAAAAACAAAATCCATACATTACAAAAGGCATTAAACGGCATCTTTATAAGAAAGCGTACAAGCTATTTTATAAAAAGATGTTATCAAAACGTCGCTTTAACACGAATAAGATGAAGAAATTATTAATAATTTTAGTCGTTATCAGCACCTTTCAAATGGCTTATGCTATTGAAGGAAATGAAATCACAGCAAACTCAAAGGTTACAAAAGCCACCGTTTTTTTGAATGGCGCACAAGTCACCCGAACCGCTTCTGTCAATATTCCTAAAGGAAGAAGTCAAGTTAAATTCACAGGAATTACCAGCAAATTGAATAAAAGCAGCGTCAAAGTAAGTTCTAACGGCGATTTTACGATTGTATCGGTTATGCATCAATTGAATTATTTGGAGGCAAAAAAGTCAAATACTAAGATTGATGAACTTGACCAACAGGCTGAAGTCATTACGGGCAAAATGGATATTACTAACGAAATGCTCGCTGTTTATAAAGAAGAAGAAAACCTATTGGCTACCAATAAAAGCCTCAAAGGAAGCCAAACCAACCTGTCAGTCACAGAAATTAGAGCTGCCTCAGATTTCTATCGCGAACGATTAACAGAGATTAAGTTAAAAAAACTAGAACTCGCTAGAACAATCAAAAAACACAAAGAAGAATTGCTTGCTATTGCTAATCAACTCCGTGAATTAAATGCACAACAACAAAAAGCAACCAGCGAAATCATTGTAGAAGTGAATAGCCAGAAAGCAATAAAAGGTGATTTTGATATTTCGTATTTGGTTAGTAGTGCTGGCTGGTATCCTAATTATGACATTAGAGTCAAGAACGTTACAAGCCCAATTGCGTTAACTTACAAAGCCAATGTTTTCCAGTTATCAGGCGAAGATTGGGGAGATATTAAATTAACGCTTTCTTCTGGAAACCCGTATCAAAGGAGCGTTCGACCTATTTTACAACCATGGAAATTGAATTTTCAGTATAATCAACCAACGGCTTACAAGTATCAAGCTCAACAAAAACGTGCAACAGCACCTAACCCTGGAGGAGGTTATACGGGGACTGTTCGCGGTTATATCACAGATGCCTCTACTGGTGAAGCCCTAATTGGCGCGACCGTTCGCGTTGTTGGAACATCTTATGGTGCATCAACTGATATTGATGGCTTTTATCAAATCAATGTTGGTGCTAATTCAAACTCTAGTCGCTTGAGTGTTTCTTACGTTGGTTACAATTCTAGTGAAGTGAGCATTAATAATTCTGTTGTGAATGTGCAATTGAGTGAAGGCGCAGCACTTAATGAAATTGTTGTTACTGGTTATAAAAAAAGAGGCAAGAAGTTAAGCAAAATGTTCAAAAAAAGTCAAGAAAAAAAACGAAAAGCCAAAGATGCTGCACGTAAGCGTCGTCCTGTAACCAATCCTGTTCAAGTTCAAAAAACTCAAAAATCAACGACCGTAGAGTTCGAAATCAAGTTACCTTATACGATTCCAACCAACGGAAAACAATATGCAGTTGACATCAAAGAAGCAAGTGTACCTTCCGATTATGAATATTATGCTGCACCAAAGTTAGACCTCTCTGCTTACTTGACTGCTCGCATTCCTAATTGGGATGATTATGACTTATTAAATGGTGAAGTCAATCTTTATTTTGAAGGAACTTACCTTGGTAAGTCAGTTTTGGATGTGAATAATACAAAAGATACAATGGAAATTTCTCTCGGTCGTGATAAAGACATTATCATCGAAAGAAAAGCTCAAAAAGAATACAATCGTCGTCAGTTCATCGGTACAAAACAAATCGCTACCCGAGCATGGGACATTGAAATCAGAAACAAGAAAAAGGAAAAAGTTAAGCTAGTTCTTCAAGACCAAATACCTGTTTCTTCTACCAGTGAAATCGAAGTAAATTATAAACCTTTAAAAGGTGAAAAACCAGATTTGACGGCTACAACGGGTATTTTAACGTGGAAATTGGATTTGAAGCCAGAAGCTAAAGAAACAGCAAGTTTCAAATATGAAGTGAAATATCCTAAGAAAAAGAAAATATATTTAGAATAAGGGAGTAGGCAATAAATAACCTACCACAAAGAACGACATTGTTTTTTATTTAGACAAGGCAAAAAACACAGT
>CAKZLT010000456.1 GCA_937127195.1 uncultured Saprospiraceae bacterium | reverse complement strand
GATGTAGCGGGCTACATACAGTTTTTTTTAAGGAAGTAGTCGATTAAAAATAGCCGTTCAAATGCGTAAGTTGTTTTTTGGACGTTGCTTAGTACTCCAAACAACGTCGATATTTTTTTATTAAAAAAATATCGACGATAAATAGGCTTATTTTTTTAATAAAAATAAAAAATTAATCAGTAATGTCTTACTTCGCTACGGTTAAGAGTTTGGTTGTTAACAATCGATTAAGTAGGCTAACTAGAGGGTCTAGGTCGAGGGTAGAAATCAAAGCACTTCAACATATATTGAAGGCTTTGGGCTATGAAAAAGAATTAAATTGGGCAAAATACGGCGCTGACGGCGGTTACGGAGGTAGCACAGTTAGAGGCGTTAGCGCATTTTTACGAAAAAATAAAATGAAAGGAGACGGAGGGTCAGTATCGCCCGAAGCTGCTAAAAAAATGCTAAAATTGTACTATGTCGTTGATGACTTGTGCTACATTCAAGATGCTATCAATGATGATGAAGTTGAAAAAGTATATTACCGTGGTTCAAGGGAGAAGGCGGATATTGTAGCTTTACAAACTACATTGAAGGCTTTGGGATACGGAAAAGAATTAAATTGGGCAAAGTATAAAGCTGACGGTGCTTATGGTGCAAGCTGTACAGCAGCAGTTAAAGCGTTTGCAAAAGCACAAGGAGTGCAGAGCGATGGTACAAAATTGACTAAGGACTTGGCTAAAATCATGGTGAATACATTCTCTGGAGGTCTTGGAGCTAAATGGTTTGTTGATCCTGATGGTGATAAAAGAAGTAGTGGAGGCGGTACGTCAGCACCTGCGGCTATGGCAATGGCTTCTAGCTCGGCAGGAGGTAAGAGTACCTCGGGGCTTCAAGGTATTACGAATACTATTCAAGGTAAATATAATGTAGCTACGGATGGTACGATAACAGGTAAATTTAAGCGTTTTAGAAAAGGGAATTTTGTATATGGTTCTCAGAAAATGGTTGATTTTATCAAAGGTAATAAAGAGCTTTTGGAGGATTACGGTATTACAGAATCTGCAATGAATGTAATGATGGCGGTTTCTGAAAATGAAGGAAACCTTGATGCGATTAATACTTGGGATAACTGTTATATGACTTTCGGAATGTTTCAGTGGACGCTAGGAGCGAAGCATGGTTCTGGTGAATTACCTGCTTTATTGAAAAAAATAAAAGAAGCTGAACCAGAAATTTTTGCAGAATTTTATGGTAAGCATGGTTTGGATGTTGCATCTGACACTGGAAATGTTTACGGTTTTGTTACATTAAATGGTAAAAAAATCAACCGTGCTCAAGATAAAGCTCAATTCCGTTCTGGAGAATGGTCTTTTGTATTTTGGAAAGGAGGAAACACTAATAAATATATCAAAGCTATTCAGGTAGAACACGCACTTTCTCGATTGAAGACGTTCTATTGGAAAATGAAAATTAACGGTTTCCCAATAGCTGACATTATTACTTCAGAGTATGGTGTTGGTTTGATTTTGGATAATCACGTTAATCGCCCAGGATACGTAAAACCTTGTATTCGTAAAGCTATGCAAGAAACAGGATTGATGAATCCTAAAACTTGGGGAAAACGCGAAGAGCAACGAGTTATAGAAGCTTATGTTCGTATTCGTGCGACTTATGGTGGTAGCCCGATGACTCACGCGAATAAGCGTGCAGCAGTTACTAAGAAATACGTTACGAATGGCTTAATATCTATGGAGCGTAATTCATTTAAGTATTCTGATGTGGCTTCAAGAGATGCTAGCTCAGTTGGTGTTGGTAAACCTTTAGAGTTCGAACAAGAAGAGTATCCAGAAATCAAAGCTGAATTTTTGGACGAATTCACTGAATATTAGTGAAAAGTTGGCAATGAATAATTGACAACCAATAATATTAAAATCTCACTTTGGCAGTAGCTGGAGTGAGATTTTTTTTATTATAGGTTATTGGTAATTTAAGTGTCGAAGAATTCAAAAGTCTCCGAAGTTTTTAAAATCATCGGTAAAAGACAAATAAATTTTTAGTTGAAATTTTCAGAATTCGATTTATAAGACCGTTCTTTGTGAAAATTTATTAATACCGTAATTTTCTGAAATAATTCATCCATGGAATTGTTAATCAAGCAGGTCAAAGTAGTAGA
>CAKZLT010000455.1 GCA_937127195.1 uncultured Saprospiraceae bacterium | reverse complement strand
CGGTTCATTTTTTAAGTGCTTTTAAATAGAACAAAGAAAAAGTAGAATGGTGCTAGTTATTTATTTTTCTTCACTAAGATATTTATTTTAAAATGAAGCCTTTTATAAAAGATAAACCAAGCTATTATTTATTTTCTATTTCTTTATCAATTTTTAAGGTTGCTTTAACAACTTCGAACGAGCGACCAAATGACCTTCATCATTCAGGACTTCTACAATGTAAGTTCCAACCATTAATTTACTAATATTTACAGAATTATATATATTTTCAGTAGAAATGACAACTTGACCGAGCGTGTTTACTACACGTAAGTTATAGACACCTGCTGGTAAATCCAATGATTTTATCTGGAATTGCTCTTTAGAAGGGTTCGGGAAAATATCCATTTCTAACGGTTCATCAGTTGTAGTTACCGTTCCAGAACGTTTATAAAGTTTTCCATTACTCATTAGCGCATAACCATTTTGACTATCGGAAAAGACAAAATCATAAATTCCGTTTTCTGCCTTATAGTCGACTGCCCAAGTTTCGCCGCCATCAGTTGTTTTATAAAGAATGTTTTTTTGACCATCACGAACATAAGAACTTAAATAACCAACTTGAGCAGTAACAAAGGTGATTTTTTGACCAAACTCTTCTGTATTACTGGTATAATTGATGAGCCTCCAAGTTGCTCCGCCATCGGTTGTTTTTGCGATTTGACCGTTGGAATGAGATGCAAAACCTATTTGAGGACTGACGAATGTAAAACCGTACAAATCAGTTATAGTATTAGAACCGCCATAGATGACTGACCAATTTTCACCACCGTCATTTGTCTTGTAAATAGCGCCACTTCCTCCTGATTGACCAGCTAAAAAGCCCGTATTTTCATCCAAAAAAGTTAGGTTAGAATAATAACCAACGGTATTTGCAGGGTTGACAGATTTTGTTTCCCAAGTTGCGCCGTCATCTACGGAGTATATTAAATCCGTATAATCACCGAGTGCAAAAACTTTACTCCCAGCAATTGCTATACTATTAATTACGCCCGTAGAACCATCCTGGTGAATTAATTCCCAAGTATCACCACCATCCTTTGTTTTGAAAATTGTACCAGGCGAACAATTAGCCGTTACATAATAGCAACCAGCTCCAACGTAGCCTTCTAGGTCATTTTTAAATGTAATATCTCCCATAAGCGCGTATTCTTCGATATTAGAAACAGTAAATGTTCCGTCTGTTTTTTGTTTGTAAACATTGCCTCTTTCACCACCTAGAAAAAGCTGATTACTCGGAGAGAGATGTAATATATACAGGTTCGGCTGCTCAAATTCTTTGACTAACTCCCATTGTGCGGAAGCTGAAAAAGATAAAATTGTTGCTAGAAAAAGTAGAAAATTCTTCATATTGATTAGTTGTTTAGAAGCTGTTTTATTTTCGCCTCTTTAGAACAACGATAGGAGAGAAGTGTTAGCTGTTTCGTTATTTTAAAAAAGCAACTTCAATTTTAATATTATTCTTGCCAGCAAGCATCACATCTTGCTTATTTTCAATAGAAAAGCCTTTTTGTGGTTGGTAAACCATTATTTTGGCAGCTTCAAAAATAGTATTATCAGAGAGTGTGTGAATAGTGATTTGTTGAACAATGGTATCTTCTTTTTCAAGAATAATTTCCCTAATCGTCAACTCATCATCTATTGCTTTATAAGTTGTTTTGTTACCAGATGTGGTTACTTGATATTTGTCTTTCCAACTAGGACGACTAATATTAGCTTTTACAAACAAATTTAATTCTTTTTCCATATCAAACTCTGTGAGTTCTTTGGTTTCTGTTTGGTCATTGAGTGTAACCGTTTTTTTGATTTTTGAAAAAGAAAAATCCTTTATTTCTTTTTCAAAAAAGGCTTTAAAATCGAAAAACTCAATATCAGAGTTATCAATTTTCACTTGATTAGAATTGGAGCAACTTACTAAAAGAAGAGCTATGACACAGCTTAAAAATAGGTTGATTTTCATTTTTATCTTTCTGAAACCGACACGGTTTTACTAATAAATAAGATTAATTTTTATAAAAAAAAGAATAGGTTGGATGCAAATGCACTACAAACCTATTCTTTTGAACTTAAAAAAAGTAAAAGAGTTTACTTTTATGAAATAAATTGATGATTATGAAGTCACGCTATCAAAAGTTCTCTTTTCTCTTAGCCTGAAAGGCGGTCTAAAAGTCTCTTTTCTAGATGCTATTTTTTTGATAAAATAATTGATAATACACTCTCATCAAAATGCAGTTTATTATTTGATGAAGCAAAAGAATATTGTAGTGCTTTAGATTGCAAAAAATGAATCTAAAGCACTTATGACTTGACATTTAAACGTAAAGCTATTATTTATCTCACTATCATCTGTTGTGTTTCACGAGTTGTTTCACCTTGTATTTCTACAGCATAAATACCTGGAATTAAGTCTTTACAATACATGAAATGATTTCCATTATGATCCAAAACTACATTTTCTGAATAAACAGAACGTCCTTGCATATCGTATACTTGAACTGAAATTGATCCTGTTTCATTTTTGTTGGTAATATTAAATCCACCATTGTTTGGTGTTGGAAAGATCTTCCAATTTGATGCTTCTATATTTAAATCATCTATACTACTTGCAGGACTTTCAGACAAAACAGTTTGTACCGTAGGAGAAGTATTATCCCCTGACGTTCCTGCACCATTCACAG
>CAKZLT010000454.1 GCA_937127195.1 uncultured Saprospiraceae bacterium | reverse complement strand
TAATAGCTTTTAGCTGTCAAGGTGCAATATCATTTTTTTACTAAAAAAATAAACCTTTGATTAAACCAATGAAAACGAAGTGCGTCTTAGTAAGCATAATGACCGAATTATTGAACTTGCTTTTGTGATTAGGTAGGTGATAATATGAGTAATCATTTTTAAGAATAAAAGTGTTGCGTCATTTTGGAGTGTCATTAAATTTATCCGAATATTTAATCGATTTTATAATTTAAAGTTGTTTTTTTTAAAAAAAATAAAAATTAAAACAACAGCATTTTTTAACATTTAATTGAAATTTTATGAAAAAAATATCATTATTAATTTTATGCTGCTCAATCATGAGTTTGACAACATTTGCACAAAAAGGAAAAAACAAATGTGCGGAATTAAAACAAATGAAAACGGAACTCAAGACTCATTACACGACTCAAATGACTCCTGAGCTTAAAATAATACATACTAGTCTGATAAGTCAATTATCGGCAGAAGACCAAAAAATAGTTAAAAATTTGCAAGCAGAGCAAGAGGCTTTGATTTTAGAGAAAAAGAAACTTAGAAAAAAAGGTAAAAAATCGGCTAAAAGTGGAGAAGAAAATGCTGCTATTCAAGATTTAAAAGAAAAGTATAAAACAATTAATCAAGCTTTAAAACCAATTGTAAAAAGAAATAAAGCGGCTGTTTTGGCAGCGGATAAAGCAATAATGGCTAAAAGTGGAGCTTGGAAAAAAGAGAGAAAAGCCATTAAAACTAAGTATTCGGAGTATGAATGTGTTACAATAGCACTCGAAAAAGCACAAGCGAAAGGCAGAAAACGCGTGAATACCAACCAGCGCATTAAGCCTTATGCAAAGAATAAAAAAGCTAAAAAGGGCAAGAAAGGAGAAACAGGGAAGAATAAAAAAATGAGAAAAGCTGCTGCATTTTTACTTTGGAGTGCTGATGGAAGTATAATGCCACAGCAATTGAATGAAAAATAATTGAATGAAAAATAATCGAATGATTTGTTGAAGATTTTGGGTGTCAACCTATGAGTAACCGAACTAGGTCAAAGCCGTATAATTACAATTTAAAAGAGAAGAACCGCAAAATAGAGGAATGTAGAATTTTACATTTCTCTGTTCTGCGGTTCTTCTTTTCTTCTTTTCTGTTGAATAGATTAAAGCAGGATTGGAGAAAAAAAGAGAAATTATCAAAGAACTATTTTTAGTTAGTGATGTATTTTTGAAAAGCTAATTTGTTTTTGCTCCCTTATAATGAATCTTTTCTATAAAAGAACCTACTCAATTATTATATTTTTCCGCCAAATTATCTACTTTTGTCCTTCAATCGTACATTTAAAAACGAGAAATCAGTGCAGCAAGAAATGTTTCAGATGGTCGCAACGACCTCACACGGTCTAGAAGAGGTTTTGGCGGAAGAGCTAAAAGCAATAGATGCTAAAAAAATTGTTATTCATAAGAGAGCTGTTTCCTTCGTTGGAGACACTTACATGATGTATAAAGCCAATTATACGCTTCGAACAGCACTCCGAATTTTGAAGCCAATTGCTTCTTTTCGAGCTAAAGATGAAGATGCGCTTTATAGACAAATTCAGAAACTTGATTGGACACAGTTGATAGGATTAACGGATACTTTCGCTATAAATACGGCTGTCTTTTCAGATATATTTACACATTCCAAATACGTTGCACTCAAGTCTAAGGATGCAATTGTTGATTTATTTAGAGAAAAAACGGGCAAACGTCCGAATGTCAAATTATTTCAACCAACTATTCGTATTCACATTCGAGTATTCAATGACCAATTTGATATATCTTTGGATAGTTCTTGCGAATCTTTGCACAAACGCGGCTATCGTTTGGAAAACTTCAAAGCTCCTATCAATGAAGTGTTGGCAGCAGGAATGATTAAGTTGTCAGGTTGGAATATGGATAGTGTTTTTATTGACCCAATGTGTGGTTCAGGTACTATTTTGGCAGAAGCAGCTTTGATGGCTTATCAAATTCCACCACAAAAATATCGTGATTATTTCGGTTTTATGAACTGGAAAGATTTTGATGAGTCAACTTGGATGGATGTAAAACAAGAGGCTCATGCTCACGAAAAAGAGACTTTTGAACACCGTTTATTAGGTTTCGATGTTGCATTTCAGGCAATTAGAATGTCGCAACGCAACTTTGAACGTATTGGAATGCTCGACAAAATTGAGTTGAAACGTAAGGATTTTGAGCGTCACACACCGCCTGCTGTCGAAAAAGGGATTGTTGTGATGAATCCACCTTATGGTGAGCGTATCGAAGCGGATTACGAAATCAACGCTTTTTATGCCATGATTGGTGATCAACTTAAGGATGCTTACACCAATTACGATGTTTGGATGATTTCATCTAATAAAGAAGCGCTTAAGTGTGTTGGATTACGCCCTTCTAGTAAAAACACCTTATTTAATGGTGCTTTAGAGTGTAAGTTTCAATGTTATAAAATGTATGAAGGTTCTTTGAAAGCGAAAAATCAAGGACAAATTGAAGTAGAAGAAGTAGAGTGATTTACTCATAATGTAAAATATTAAAAAGCTGTTGGCTATCTTCAAAGGTAACCAACAGCTTTTCGTTTTTATTAGAAAGAACTTATTCTGGCATAAATATCTACGCTAATAAATTTTCCATTTTTGACTTCACAATCTTTCATAGTTCCTTCATATTCAAAATTCATTTTCCTAAGCCCATTTTTACAATTCTGATTAGTGCTTTCTACAAAGCCTTCAATTCTATGTAAATTCATTTCTTCAAATCCATAATTAATAATAGCATTCATTGCTTCTTTCATAAAACCATTTCCCCAATATTCGGGCAATAACCAAAAACCGACTTCTCCTTTTCTATTTTTTTTATCAACATCATTAATACCACCAGCACCATAAACGACCTGATTATCAGGCGAACAGACGAGCCACCATTTTCCAGTTCCTTGTTTTTCGTGCATTTCATACCAATCCATTTGCTCTTTGGTGGCTTCCAAAGTCATAAAGTTGACACCATAATATTTAATCACTTTTGGGTGAGACAAACCATTAAAAATATGGTTAATATCTTCTATTGTAATGGAGCGAAGTAATAATCGAGGTGTTTCTATTTTTTTCATTATTGGTTTTATTTTTATAAAAAATGTCCTGTTAAGACAATTATAATGGCAACTTTTCAAGTAGGTTTATTGTAATATTGCGCGTCTAATATTTTTTTCCTACTCCCTAAATATAAAAGAACTTTTTCAATAATTTTTTAATTAAACATTCACAAAAAATGAAGAATTTATTCGGCTTCGCAGCCGCTATTTTATTGTTTTCAGCTTGTCAAACTACTTCAAATAACTCAGAAAAAATCGATTTATCCAAATATCCAGAAGCAATACAACAAGTATTGGCACAACATGGAGGTTTGGAGAATTGGAACAAAATGCACGGTCTTCAATATCGTGTCAACAAAGAAATTCACACCATTGATTTAAAAAATCGTCGTGATAAAATTACTAGCCCAGATTACAAATTAGGCTTTGATGGAACGGATATTTGGTTGGACGCAGATACCAGTTTCAAGCGTAATGCTGCATTTTATCACAACTTATATTTTTACTTCTATGCAATGCCTTTTGTTTTGGCAGACGAAGGTACTATTTATTCCGAAACATCACCGATTACGATTGATAGTGTCACTTATCCTGGTGTAAAAGTCTCTTTTGAAGATGGTGTTGGTCAAGTATCTAAGGACGAATATTTGCTGCATTATCATCCCGAAACACACCAAATGGCTTGGTTAGGCTATACAGTGACTTATTACACAAAAGAAAAAGGAAGTAAATTTAGTTGGATTAATTACAAAAATTGGGATACTTTCAATGGTGTTGTTTTGCCAACAGAATTGGAATGGTATAAGGAAGCGGAAGGCATTTGGGAGTCCAAAGGAAAAAGTCAAATTTTTGAAGATATTTTATTGCAAGAAACTTCTTTTTCTGATGAAAAATTTGAAAAATCTGAAAATGCTAGAATTGTAAAAGAGTAATGAAAACGGTTGACGGACGCTTCGCTGACGGTTGACGGACGCTTCGCTTGACGGTTGACGGACGCTTCGCTTGACGGTTGAC